>JAYVXY010000034.1:0-8527 GCA_043784785.1 Aestuariivirga sp.
GGGCATTGACTCACCCGTAAGTGAGGCTTCGCTGACCAGAAAATCTGTGGCCGATAAAATGATGCCATCCGCAGGAACGAGATTTCCAGCTGAAAGTTGGAGAATGTCGCCAGGAACAATATCGGCGGCGGGAACAGAAACCGTTTTTCCATCACGCAAGACTTTTGCGGAGAGCGCCAGCCGTTGTGTCAACTCCAACAGTGCTGCTGATGCCTTGTATTCCTGATAGAAACCAAGCAGTGAACTGGTCACGACAATGACAATGATGATAGTGGCATCAGTCCATTGCTGCAAGACCAGCGACAGCACGGCACCAAAGATCAAAACCAGAAGCAAGGGGCTTTCAAACTGTCGAACCAAAAGGCGCAGTGGGCCAGCAGTCTTCTGGTCAGTTACATGATTTGCACCATAGATTTTCAGGCGCTGGGCAGCCTCAATTGATGATAACCCCGTTTGGCTGCTTTTGAACCTCGCGAAAAGATTGGTTTGCTCATCGGCCCAATAGGCGTTGGCTTGTTCTGACATGATCTTTCGCCTCTTTACGCGTGAATTTTTAAGCATTGGAGTTGTGCCCGTGACAATTCATAAAAGTCAAATTCAAGAACTTCCCGAAATTTCCGGCACCTCTATCAATTCATGAAATGACACAACCCACTCTACCATCCAATGAAAACCATGCGGCTCGGAATTGGTTCTGCGATCCACATAATGACAATTGAATAGATCGATTGAATAGATCGATCACAAATTGTGTATTGACCCAGATCAATGACCCCGAGCCGATGATGCGCTACCCGAGAGTTAACGGCAATGAGTAGATTCCGACCTTGCTTGCGGTGTTGATTGCTATTGTTGCGCTCGAGAATAGGAGTTGGATCATGTCAGTATCTGCCACCACACCAAAGATTGTTGCCGCAGAGCCCGCAAGTGGCAAGCTCGGCTTACTTTCCTTAATCGCCCTTGTTGTGGGTTCAATGATTGGTGGTGGCGTTTCCAGTCTGCCGCAGAACATGGCCAAAGGGGCTTCGCCTGCAGCTGTCATGATCGGTTGGTTGATCACTGGTGTTGGTATGTTGGCACTTGCCTTTGTCTATCAAAGTCTTTCGACGCGAAAGCCCAAACTCGATGCCGGGCCATACGCCTATGCGCGCGCGGGCTTTGGCGATTTCATCGGCTTCAACAGCGCATGGGGATATTGGCTCAGCGCATGGATCGGCAATGTTTCTTATGTGGTTCTGATTTTTGGTGCTTTGAGTTATTTCTTTCCGGCCTTCGGCGCTGAAGGCAATACTTGGCAAGGCATTGTCGCTGCCTCTATTCTACTTTGGTCGATTCATGCACTCATTCTGATGGGCATTAAACAAGCAGCCATCATTAATGTGGTCACGACGATTGCAAAACTGGCTCCCATATTCATTTTTATCGTTGCTGTGTTGATTGCATTCAAACTTCCGACATTCAATTTTGATTTTTGGGGAACCGGCACGCCAACGCTTGGCAGCGTGTTGACGCAGGTGAAAAGCACCATGTTGGTGACACTTTGGGTGTTCATTGGCATTGAGGGGGCGAGCGTGGTTTCAGCCCGTGCTGAACGTCGCGCCGATATTGGCACTGCCACGATTGTCGGCTTTGTCATCGCCCTGATTATCTATTTATTGGTATCACTTTTGTCCTTCGGTATCATGACCCAACCGGAACTGGGTGCTCTGCCTGCGGCTGCATCGATGGCCAATGTGCTCGAAAAAGTCGTTGGCCCATGGGGTTCGGTGCTGGTGCGCATCGGCATTGTGATTTCTGTCACGGGTGCCTTTTTGAGCTGGACATTGTTTGCAGCAGAAATTCCCTACCGCGCGGCCCGAGAAGGCATGATGCCTGCGGTTTTCGCCATTGAAAACAAAAATGGTTCGCCATCAGGTTCATTGTGGATCACCAATATCGCCGTGCAGATATTCTTGATCATCACCTTTTATGCGAACTCTACCTATCTGGCTTTGTTCTACATCGCATCAACTGCAATTCTGGTGCCTTATGTCTTATCCGGCGCCTACGCCTTTAAACTGGCCGTGACAGGCGAAAGCTACGATGCCAGTGAAGGGCGTAGCAGAGACATGGTGACGGGCCTTATCGCAACAGTGTTTGGTATCTGGCTCATCTATGCCGCTGGTGCCAATTATCTTTTGATGTGTGCTCTCCTATATGCGCCGGGCATATTGATCTATTGGTGGGCGCGCAAAGCCCGCAATGAAAAGGCATTCAATGTAGCTGAAATTGTGATAGCACTCGCTATCGTGCTGGCAGCTGGTATCGCCGGTTACATGATGTGGACTGGAAAGCTGAGTGCTTTGTGATGAAACAATCTCAAGGCAAAGAAGCAGCTCTTGGGGTCTTTTCTGAAACCGGAAAACTCCGCACGGTTCTAACATGTCGCCCCGGACTGGCCCATCAAAGACTGACACCCTCCAACTGCGACTCATATCTATTCGATGATGTGTTCTGGGTACAACAGGCAAAAAGTGATCACCACGATTTCAGCGCAAAGATGAAAGAGCGCGGCATCGAGGTGCTCGAGATGCACGAACTTCTTGCTGAGATCCTGTCCGAAGAGTCACCACGCCAATGGATATTTGATCGGAAGTTCACGGAAAACCATATCGGCATTGGCATGATGGATGAACTGACCAGTTGGCTGAAAGGCTTGCCGTCTGAGCAACTGGCCGAATTTCTCGTGGGCGGCATTGCGGTGGGTGATGTCCCTTTCAAAACCCAAGGTATGTTTGGTCTTTATCTTGGTTCAGAAGGCTTCATTAGCCCGCCCCTGCCCAATTTAATTTTCACGCGCGACACTAGTGCTTGGATTTATGGCGGCGTAACGCTCAATCCGATGCATTGGCCCGCCCGTCACCAAGAGACACTTCTGACAGCTGCTATTTATAAATTCCACCCGCGCTTCAACAAAAATGAATTCAAAACCTGGTGGGGTGATCCTGATCAAGATTTTGGTCCAGCCACGCTTGAAGGCGGAGATATTATGCCCATTGGCAATGGGGTTGTGTTGGTCGGCATGGGGGAGCGTTCAACCCCACAGGCGGTGGGGCAATTGGCGCGCGCCTTATTCAAATCTGGAGCCGCAACCCGCGTGATTGCTTGCCAAATGCCAAAGTCACGCTCTGCCATGCATCTCGATACGGTTCTAACCTTGTGCGACCGTGCCACGGCAACCAGCTTTGTTGAAGTGGCAGATCAATTGCGTTGCTACAGTTTGCGCCCCGGCAAGAAGGACGGATCGGTTGAGGTTCATGTTGAGAGCGCACATATTTTCCAAGTGATCGCCGAATGCCTGAAGATCAAGAAGCTCCACATCATTGCCACAGGTGGAGACGCCGCTGAACAAGAGCGGGAACAGTGGGATGATGGCAATAATCTTATAGCACTCGAGCCCGGAGTGGTCATTGGTTATGACCGCAATGTTTATACTAACACGCTGCTGAGAAAGGCTGGAATTGAAGTCATCACCATCCGTGGGGCTGAACTAGGTCGGGGGCGTGGCGGAAGCCATTGCATGACCTGCCCCATCGCACGAGATGCTTAAATCAAGAGGGAATTTTACATGTCAAAAAGCCTTAAGAACCGCAGCGTCCTTACATTGCGCGACTTTGAACCAAAGGAAATCAACCACCTGTTAAAATTGGCGGCCAACCTCAAAGCTGCCAACAAAGAAGGCACGGAAAAACAGAAACTCAAAGGCAAAACCATCGCCCTCATCTTTGAAAAATCATCGACCAGAACCCGTGTTGGTTTTGAAGTTGCAGCCTATGACCAAGGGGCCCATGTCACCTATCTCGGCCCCAGTGGAACCCAGATTGGTGAAAAAGAATCCATGAAAGATACGGCGCGGGTTCTGGGCCGCCTTTATGATGCCATTGAGTATCGCGGCTTTGGCCAAGATATTGTGGAGGTGCTGGCCAAATATGCAGGAGTGCCAGTTTATAATGGCCTCACCGATCAGTTTCACCCCACCCAAGTTCTGGCTGATCTTTTGACGATGAAAGAACACAGCAACAAAAAACTGGTTGATATGAAATTTTGTTTTCTAGGCGATGCCGGTAACAATATGGGCGATTCATTGCTGATCGGTGGTGCTAAAATGGGCATGGATGTCAGGCTTTGTGGGCCAAAATCGCTTTGGCCAAAACAATCCATCATTGACGAAGCAAATTCTGTGGCCACAAAAACCGGTGCCAAAATTGTTCTGACTGAAAATCTGCAGGCCGCCGTCAAAGACTGTGATTTTCTCTACACCGATGTGTGGCTTTCCATGGGTGAAAGCGGTGAGAAATGGGGGGAACGCATCACCCTTCTGAAGCCCTATCAAATCAATGCCGACGCCATGCGCATGACCGGCAATCCAAAAGTTAAATTCATGCATTGCCTGCCAGCTTTTCACAACGCGGAAACGAAAATTGGCAAAGAGATTCAAGAAAAATTCAAAATTGATGCCATGGAGGTGACCGACGATGTGTTTGAATCGAAGGCTTCCATCGTCTTTGATCAAGCCGAAAACCGGATGCACACGATCAAAGCAATTCTTGTTGCCACTTTGGCGGGTTAGCTCATGCGTGTCGTAATTGCGCTGGGTGGAAATGCTATTTTAAAGCGCGGCGAAGTTATGTCCGCAGAAAACCAGCGGGCTAATGTTAAGCGGGCGGCTCTTGCCATCAATGAAGTTATCAAAGCCGGTCATGAAGTCATTATTACACATGGCAATGGCCCGCAAGTGGGTCTTTTGGCCCTGCAAGGCTTGGCATATGATGCTAACAGTGCCAGTCCCATTGATGTCCTGACGGCTGAAACAGAAGGCATGATCGGCTATATGATAGAGCAAGAACTTGGCAACATTACAACTCCGGAACACGAGGTTGCGACGCTGTTGACGCAAATTGAGGTGGATGTTGGCGATTCCGCCTTCAAAAATCCAACTAAACCCATCGGCCTCCTATACGATAAGAAAAAGGCAGTGGCGCTCACAGCCAAATATGGATGGAGCATGGTGCCAGACGGATCACATTTTAGACGGAGTGTGCCATCGCCCGCCCCGAGACGGATATTGGAAATAGGCATTATTCAACTCTTGATCAAGTACGGCATCACAGTCATTTGCGTCGGTGGCGGTGGCATACCTGTGGTTAAACGCAACGATGGAAGCTTCATCGGCGTTGAAGCTGTGATCGACAAAGATTTTGCCAGCGCCCTGCTTGCAGAGGAAATCAAAGCTGATGCGCTACTACTTTTGACTGATGTCGATGGTGTCTATCTGGGTTGGGGAACTGAACAGCAAAAGCAATTACGCCAGATCACTGCAGATGAAATTAAAACCCACACATTCGCGACCGGAAGCATGGCACCAAAGGTTCAGGCATCACTCGATTTCTTGGGCAAGGGCGGAAAAATGGCGGGGATTGGCAAAATGGAAGAAGCGCTTCAAATTTTGAATGGGCAAGCTGGGACTATTATCGTCTCAGGTGCGAATCGGTATTCAAATGTGGCCCCGACTCAATCTCGCTGCAGTTAGATATTGGTTTGGCAACGTTTTCC
This sequence comes from Aestuariivirga sp., assembly GCA_043784785.1. GTDB lineage: Bacteria > Pseudomonadota > Alphaproteobacteria > Rhizobiales > Aestuariivirgaceae > Aestuariivirga. Next base: position 5,593 of record JAYVXY010000034.1, read on the forward strand.
AGAAGGAATCAGCGCGATGGATCAGCCGTTTTGGCTTCCCAGGTTCGTGCCCGTGGAGTTTGCCGTTGAGCAGTTGTGAATTGGCATGGAATAAGAACCCTTGCAGGGGCTATTCATTCTGTCTTACGAGGTCGCCTTCATCACAAGTCACCAACACGGGCCCAACACGGGCAATGTGTTAATTCAGAACGTGCAGGTGAAAGATGTGTATGTTTCACCAGCGGTTCAGGTCTCGCTCGGCGCGTGTAGCGTTACTAATGAGACGCTAAGCAACCCCTGCCTATTGGGTGCTGGCTCCTCATCCGACACAATTGCAAATGACGAAATCTGGTCAATTCTCGCCCCCCTGGCGCTTCAGTCACCTCCTACTGGGCCCACAAGGCCGAAGTCGATCACGGCTGATCCAAGCCTTGTTCTTCCAGTCGTCTTTAATACATGGTTAAAACCCATTCATCCGAGGCGGCTTTAACGATTGGCTAACCATGCTGGCTTTAACACCAAACCATTAAGGTTTGGGTTGCCATGGCTATCTGTTGGAGAACGGGGATTCGGCAAGCGATGCGGCTGGCGTTTCTGGCTCTAGTTTTCGCTTGGCTTGGCGCTATTTCTAAGGCAAATGCAGCAACCTGCGCGCCCGCAACTTCGGCCGGCACGGCCTCCGCATCTTGGCAGACCTACTGCTGGATGGACATGAGCACCTACAACAATGCAACTGTGTTTGGCGGTGGTCAGAGCTTTTCGATCACCCTGTCAGACGGCTCTGTGTTTTCCTTTACGCTTTCTGGCACCTCAACCGGCAACGCTATCACTGCTGTGGCAGCCCCGGCCTGGAGCGGCGCCGCCACTGGTAACACAGCTTTCCTGGGCATTCCCAACAAGCCGATCCTCTACACTACCGCAGCTGGCACAGTGAATCTGACGCTGTCCAATATCAAGGTGACACCGCCGAATGGCGTGGTTGCAACAGGCCAATACAAGCTTGTGGTGGCAGATGCGGAATCCACCAACAACGGCGAGTCACTCACCTTCACTACCAATGGCGGAAACTGGACGGTCGTTGACCAAGTTCCTCCGATTTCCGGATCCACCTATCCCACTTCAACCGGCGCTGGCACCACAACCTTTGGGGAAACGGGTGTTGCGGGAACCGTCGGCGCCTATATCGTTGGCAGTCTCAGCCCCAACACGGTGACAGTTCAACTTGTCGCCGGTGGTTTGCAAGGTGTGATGCTCGCGGTGCAATATTCGACCATCTCAGTGAACAAGCAGCTGAGCGGCGGTCGCGCCAACAGCGCCGATCAATTCATCTATGGCACACAAGCAACAAGCAATGGCAGCAACCTTGCTTCAGCAACATCAACTGGTGCGGGCAATGGCCCATTCGTCGCTGCGGTGGCAACACTGTCTTCTGGTGTAGGTGTGACCGTAAGCGAAAAGATGGCGGCTGGCAGTGTCAGCAGCCTTTCGCAATATACAACGAACTTGAACTGCACCAACGGCGCCGCAGGCTCCCCAACGCCATTGCCTTCCAACCAACCAGTGACGAGCTTCAATTTTGGCTCGACATCTTATGGTGACGCGATCACCTGCGTCTTCACCAACACACCCAAGCCCGCGACCGTGATGTTGCAGAAGATCACTTCCGGCGCCATCGGTGGCCCTTTCACGTTCTCGTCAACCAATCTGGCGTCAAGCCCGGCCTCAATCACCACTACGGCAGCCAGCACAGCCACGCCCGCTTCGCCAACTGCCATCAATGCTACGGCCTACAACACCGCTGTAACGATAACCGAAACACCGGCCACCAATTTCACGGCAACGGCAGCGACCTGCACCGATGCCAACGCCGCCATTACCGGCAATCCTGCCAGCTTCGGCTCACTCGCTGGCAATGTGCTTACCATTCCTGCGGCAAGTGTTCTGGCAGCGGCTCAAATCAGCTGCACCATCACCAACGCCGTTAACACGGCCAGTGCGGCAACTATCGCAGTTCAAAAGATAACCCTTGGTGCGGCAGGCGGCCCATTTTCATTCACCGCCACCAACCTTGCTTCAAACCCAGCTGCAATTACTACCGCAAGCACCGCGACAGCTTATCCCGCCACGCCCGCACCAATTTTGGTGACGACCAATGGTACAGCCGTCACCATCACCGAGCCTGTGCTTGCCAACTTCACCCTCACTGCGGCCAGCTGCACTGACGGCAATGCCGCAGCTTCTGGTAACCCTGCTGGCAGCTTCGGAACTTGGGCAGGAACGATACTAACAATTCCCGCCACCAATATTCGTGCCAAGGCACAAATTACCTGTGCCTTCACCAACACGGTCAATCCGGCCATTCCAGTGGTGGCGATCCAGAAAATTACCACCGGATTGCCCGGTGGGCCATTCAGCTTCACCGCCACGAACTTGACGGGCGCTCCGCCGAACATCACCACCACAGTGGCAGGAACGGCGGCCCCAGTAGCACCCATCAATAATACTGTAACCAATAATGCCAATCCGGTGACGTTAACTGAAACTGCCAACAGCAACTTCAATCTTTCAAGCGGCACCTGCACCGACACCAATTCAGGCACGACCGGCAATCCGGCAAGTTTTGGCACTTTGGCTGGCAGCACCATCACGGTGCCCGCCACCAATTTGAAGCTCTTTTCAAAGGTCGTTTGCACCTTCACCAACGCACCCAAACCAGCAACACTGGCTTTGCAGAAGATCACGACTGGTTCTTATGGCGGGCCGTTTACTTTTACCGCCACGAACATGGCATCGAACCCGGCTAACATCACCACCGCAGTTGCCGCGACGGCCACCCCAGCCTCGCCAACAGCCATTCAAGTGACGGCCGCAAACACGCAAGTGCAAATTACCGAAGCGGCCAATACCAGCTTCACAGCCGCATCAGCTATTTGCGATGACGCGAATTCCAGCTTCA
>JAYVXY010000035.1:0-2570 GCA_043784785.1 Aestuariivirga sp.
GCGCGGTCGATCGGTGATCAGGGTTGCAACCGACTGGCAACCGGCGCTTGACCATGCCGCGCAATATCATCCGAACTGGTCGGCATGTGACGATCGGGCACGGGCGTTACATGCTCGCAACTCGCAAGTGATGCTTGGCGATTGGTTTGATGATCCGGTTAAGTTCGTGCTATGTTGGACGGTTGGTGGCGGTGTCAAGGGTGGCACCGGGCAAGCTTTGCGGATTGCTGAAGCGTATAACATTCCGGTTTTCAATTTGGCGCTTGTGTCGGTTGATGCGTTTTGGAGTTGATTCGATGATCAGTGAAGCCGCCATTCAACAGCAAACCCGGTTGCTTCATTGCAAGCTAACCGGTGGCCAAAATTGGCGAAACAATACCGGGGCAGGTCGCATCATTGATCAAAGCGGAACGGAACGAATGATACGTTGGGGATTATCCAACGAATCCGAAAAGGAAAATCGTGAGATCAAAAGCTCGGATATCGTAGGGATAACTCCAACGCTGATCGAACCGCATATGGTCGGTTATTATCTTGGTGTGTTCACGGCGTTTGAGATCAAAGCATCCGGTTGGTCATTCCCCAAACCGACCAACCGCGCCGAATATGCGCGTTGCTTGGCGCAACAGAAATTCCATGACATAGTGCGCGCATCGTGCGGATATGCCGGGTTTGTCACCGACCCGAATGATATTTTGAGGATAATCAACCGTGGCTGAAATTGGATCACATGGTGCGCGGATCAAGGGCGCGATACTAAGCGCCGGGCTGGCGCTGTGGCCGCATGTGACGGCGCGTGCGGTCGGTGCGCGGGTCGGCTTGACACATAGCGCCGTGCTTTACCACTTTGGCACCACGGACGATCTGCGGGCGGCTGTAGCGGCTGAAGCCGTCCGCCTTGGTCATGCTGGCATCGTGCCGCAACTGATCACCGCAAACGATCCCGCCGCAGCCGGGATTTCACCGGAGCGGCGGCGGGAATATCTGGCGGGTTGTTAATCGCGCCACCATTGGATACCAGCCTTAACTAAGGCGCGGCGGTGTTCATCGGTGCTTTCAATCGTTGCCCAAAATTCACCTGCGGCAACAACCTTGAATTCGTGCAAGCACCGGGCGGCACGAATGAGATCGTCAATGTCGATGCGAATGTTGATCATGCGTTCGTTCTCCGTTGCTTGCATTCGCGCCGCCAAGGGTTCGCGAAACGGCGATGATAGGAAATTGTAGCATAACGATGCCCGTTGCGGGTCGGATCAGCATCAAACTTGCCAACGCTCAAACCGGCGAACAGCGGCATATTATCAAAGCTGATAAACAGGAAAGCGACGCAACGATCGATGGTTGCCGAACCGTCAAAACTCGCGGCAACCCTGAAGGTCCGACCATCGATACCGATTTGTGCGGTAAGCTTGCCTAAGGTGATCTTAGCCATCTGAATAACTCCAATTAGGTTGCGTCCTGTCACCATTCCTAATGGTCGTTGCGATGGTTGTCAACTAGAAAAGCGTAACCGTGCGGTTTGAACGATAACCGGGCGTAGATTTCAGCGGTGGCGCGATCGGTGAAAATCTTGGTTTGCTCGGTATAGTCATTTCGGACGAACTGCACCGGGCCGCGATGATATATGCGGATTACCGACTGCATCGCAAGCGCTCCCAAATCTCGTTAATCATCGGTGCGCCGCCGCGTGCCCAAACCCGATTATAGCGCCATATGACAAAATATCCGCCGCCGTTGCTATCGGTAAGCGTGAACGGGCCATGCCGGCGCATCGATACGAGTGCGCCCGGTGACGGTGACCATTGCCAGAATAGATCAGCGTTACGGATGTTCCTCGCCTTCATCGGTTGCCCAACGCATTCCGCATGAACAAGCGTATTCGTCGCTTTCTTGGCGAATTGCATGTGATTTGGATATTACCGGCGGCGGCTGGGTATCGATCGGTTCGGGCGGTGCATAATACCCAAGACGGTTCATAGCGCTGCAAATCGCTTCAGCCGCTTCGTTGCTGCAAGCGTCGGCATAGTGCGCCACACCGTCTAAAACTTGCTTACCAAGCGAATGAAAGCGGGTCATATCGTCAACCTTTCCCGAACAAACCCGCGCGCCACTCGCCGTCATGCTCGATTCGCCACGCGCGCATATTTTCAGCACATGCGCGTGCTTCGCTCACCTTGTCCATATCGGTTGATGGACGCAATCCGGCGACGATTTCATATTCGCGCGCGTTGGCCCATTGTTCCACTTGCTTCGGTGCGGACGGATCACGCGCCAACAAGACAAACATCGGTTCGTCATCCATCGCAGCGGCAAAGCAACCGTTGCGCAATTCTTGCAGTTTGGTGCCCATCGTCAAACGTCCTTGATCAGCGGTGACACTGCGTCGGCAATGATTTTTGCGGCAAGTGGACGCTCCGGCTCACGCGGTTCAGCCGCTTCAGGTTCCGGCAATGGCGCGGTCTTGGCGACGTGCGCGACGATATCGGCAAATACCGCGATTGCGCCATTGGTGCTGGTTAAATACTTCACGAACCCGGCAGCGGTCGGTTCGTTGATCAAACCGCTTCCCG
>JAYVXY010000036.1:0-8503 GCA_043784785.1 Aestuariivirga sp.
CCAAGCCAACCTGTTGCGAAACCTGCTGGCCGAGCGCTTTGCCGTGCGCCCCACGGAGAAGGCCCGCCACGCGCTGATCAAGGCGGGAGGCCATATCTGGAATGAATAGCCGAGTTAGCTTTGAACGATCGGAATCTGCCAGTCCTATAGTATTGACGAAATCCAGCTTTTGGAACAACCAACATAGGCTGTGCCTCAGCCTTGTGCAGTATTTCCGCTTGTGGCCTTAGATTATATCGGCTTGCTACCAGTCCTGGCGGGTCATTATTGGACGTTGAGGTGAGTCAATGTTGGATGCTTTTTCACAGTTTGGTACCATGGTGGTTTTTGTGCATGGCGTGCACCGCTTGTCTGAGGAAATGAAGCGTGGCGGGGGCCTGAAAAATTAATTTCCGCTGCCAGAACCGTTAAAAATTCTGCTGCGGAATTTATCTGCGAGAGTTTGAATATCTGAACCAAATGGCACTGCTGTTGTCAATTCGGGGAACGACTCTGAAACTATTGCTGAAAGTGCCAATAGTTTAGGCGAGGTTTCCCGATTACCAGTTCAGGGCGCTGAATGGGGCGCTATCAGGGGGAATTTTTGTCTCTGAATTAGGTCTTGGCTTCTTCAGAAAGGATGTGCTCCAGACGCTGAATCGCAAGTTTCGTTGTTTTTTCATCAGCAGCGGCAAAGCCAAATAGCAGACCTTTGAGAGGCGTGCCATGACGAAACTGCATTGAGAGTGGTGATACGTTCACACTATTCTTTGCCGCGCGTGCTGCAATCTTTCTGTCGTCACACTTATTGCGAAACAATCCAACGAGCTGAATTCCTGAATCAGTGCGCGGCAATTCCATCCATTGACCGAGGTGACGGTCAAATTGTTCCATAAAAAATCTTCGGCGTTCCGCATATATTCTACGCATGCGCCGCAAGTGGCGTGACAAATGTCCTTCATTGATGAAATCAGCAAGAGCTGCTTGCGTGATGAGTGGTGCGAATTGCCCAGTGGAACTCAATGCTGCGGCGAAATTTTCCCGCGCTGCCATTGGCACCACCATATAGCCAAGTCGCATGGCCGGAAACAGGATTTTTGCAAAGGTGCCGACGAATGCAACGCGCGAGGCAGCGGCAATGCCTTGCAGAGCGGGAATGGGCTGTCCTTGGAATCTATATTCGCTGTCATAGTCATCTTCCAATATCCAAGACTTCCACTTGTCCGCCATCTGCACAAGATTGAGGCGTTGCTCCATGGACATGGTGATTCCCATTGGATAGTGGCAAGATGGCGTCACAAAAATTACCCGGGGCGGAACCTCCGGCGGATCAAAATTCCAGCCATCGACACCCACATTGAGTGGCATCAGTTTTGCTCCCGCACCAACGAATGCTGCGCGCGCTCCATAATAGCCGGGCTCCTCCATCCAAACCGGATCACCGGGATCCGTCAAAAGGCGGGCCAAAAGATCAAAAGCGGATTGGGCGCCGTTGGTGATGATAATCTGTTCAGGCTGGCAGTTCACCCCGCGCGAAGCCGCGAGATAGCGGGCAATTGCCTCGCGCAAAGGTGGATAGCCGGTAATGTGATATGTGCCGAAAAGCTCCGTCCGTGCCTGTTTTGCGCGTCGGGCCAGAAGCCTTGACCAGGTGTTGAATGGGAAATTGTCAGCATCGGGTAGGCCCGGATGAAACGCCGTCAGCCCTGGTCTTCCCTCATGAAAAGGTTGCAGGCACATTTGACGCCCGCGTTTCGAAAGGGTTTTCTTGCTTAATGTATTTACCCATTTTGTTGATGGCGTGAAGGCAGGCAGACCTGAAACCAATGGCGGCGTTCCACGGCACATGGTCAAAAAGCCTTCAAGAGCCAGCTGTTCATAAGCCGAAATCACCGTATTGCGCCCAAGATTCAAATCTTTGGCGAGCAAACGTGTGGAGGGCAACGCCGAACCGCTTGGCAGGATCCGTTTTTCGATCAGACCACGTAATTGCAAATAGAGTTGCCGGTGCAGATTCTCGCTCGCGTTGCGATCCAGAAGCAGATTTTCGATGGGGAAACTATTGTTCATTATGGTTCTATAAAATCGTATTGATGTGGTTCTTTTTAAGGAACCACCATAGATATAGGTTTTGACCCTGTACAGAGCGACGTAAGGGACAATTTTTCATGGCTCGGATTAAAGTCGGTGTCATCGGTGGAGGCGGAGTTGCTCAAATTGAGCATGTGCCAAATCTGCTGCGGCTGAAAGACAAGTTCGAGATTGTGGGGGTTTGCGATCCTTCGGCTGCGGTTCGAAAGTTTATGCTGGATCGTTACGACATTGCTGGGTTTGATCAGATTGATGCGTTGTTTGATCTTCCTTTGGATGCCATTGTCATTGCCTCGCCAGACGCACTGCACAAGGAGCATGCGCTGGCTGCATTAAATCGCGGCTTGCACGTATTCTGTGAAAAGCCGCTATGCTATGCTCCAGCTGACATTCTGGAGCTTGCCGCATGCCGAGATGCACAAAAGCGTGTGCTTCAGGTGGGCTATATGAAGCGTTTCGACCCCAGCTTTGAAGCTGCACTGGCCACTCTGCCTGGCAGTGCCAAGACGCTGCGCCAGGTTGCCGTTGAAGTCAGCGACCCGGATGCTTGGCCATTTATCCGCCACCATGATTGGCGTCGTGGCGAAGATATTCCAGCAACTTTAATTGCAGAAGTGGGCATAAAGCAACGTGAACAGGTGGTGCGTGCGGTTGGCATGCCGCTCGATGCCCAGGCTTTCCGCGGCTTTTGCAATGCCTATTCCTCAGCAATTGTGCATGACGTAAATGCTGTTCATGGTTTGCTTGACGCATTGCAGGTTCCGCATGGAGAGGTCGTCGGCGGGCAATTTTTTGCCAATGGCGATGGTGGGCATGGTGCAGTTCGGCTGATGGGGGGCCAGGCCTTATGGACAATGAGCCATCTGGCTGTTCCTTCGCTGCCAGAATATCGCGAACGCATAACCTTATATTTTGATGATGCGGCTCTTGAGCTTGAATTTCCTTCGCCTTGGCTGAACCATCAACCCACGCGGCTGACCATTAAACAGGCTGATGGCAATCGCCTGCACACCAAAAATATTCATGTCGGTTATGAAGAAGCCTTTATTGAGGAATTGAAGGGCTTCTGGTCTGCCATCACCGAAGGAACAGCGGTTCGCAATACAGCCGAACATGCGACCCGTGACATGGAACTGCTATGCGCCATGGCCACTTGGCATGCCACGCATTCGCCCCAAACAATTTTGAAAGGAATCTCGTCGTGAAGGTACGCATTGGAATTAATCCTATCACCTGGACGAATGATGATTTTCCAGAACTCGGGGGCGATACGCCGCTCGCAGTTTGCCTCAGTGAGACAAAGCAGGCAGGTTATGCTGGCACCGAACTTGGCGGCAAATTCCCGCGGAAGTCTGCCGAACTAAAACCAATTATGGATCGCTATGGCCTAGAGGTGATTTCCGGATGGTATGACGGACGATGTGACGAAAAGAGCGTTGAAGATGAAATGGCTGCGATCACGCCGCATTTGCAATTGCTCAAAGACATGGGTTCAAAATATGTGGTTTATGCCGATACCTCGCGCGGCCGCCACGGGGCGATATGGGCTCCCATATCGCAGCGGCCATCGCTTACCGCCGATGAGTGGCCGAACTATGGGCGCAAGCTGACAAAGCTGGCTGAGCGCATGGCAGATTTCGGAGTGCGCATGGCTTTTCACCATCACATGGGCACCATTGTCGAAACTGATGCAGAGGTTGGATTAATGATGCAGCATACGGGCGAAGCTGTGGGTCTGCTTTATGACACCGGCCATTCGTCATTTTCGGGCGGTGATCCGCTGCAGCTTGTCAAGACGCATGTGAAGCGTATTGTTCATGTTCATTGCAAGGATCCGCGCAAGGCCGTTCTCGACAAGGCGCGCGCCGAAGACATGAGTTTTATGGATGCCGTGCTGGCTGGTATTTTTACAGTACCGGGAGATGGCTCAATCGATTACGTCCCGATCTTGCGGGTCTTGGCGGAGGCTAACTATTCGGGTTGGCTGGTTGTTGAGGCAGAGCAAGATCCCAAGAAAGCCAATCCCCTGACCTATGCCACGATGGGTTTCAAGAACCTGTCACGAATGGCAGCGGAGGCCGGCTTTGCGGTTGAACATTAGTTTGAGGTGGCTTCGGCCAACCTCCAAAGGAACCAGTGCGAAGGTGATCTAAAAATGAAAATGCAACTGGTCTGATGCTTTCGAAAGATGGTGTCGGAGACACTTAACAGGAGGAAACATGTTTTCGCTTAAGAAATTTATGAAACCTGTGCTCGGGGTTGTTGTCGGGCTGACAATATTTTCAGCGGCTGCCACTGTGGCTGCCGCAGATAATACCCGTGTGGTATTTGTTACCCACGGACAAAGCGGTGATCCCTATTGGTCGGTCGTGAAAAACGGCATGGATGATGCTGCCAAGACATTGGGTGTGAAAGCCGAATATCTTGCACCTGAAACCTTCGACATGGCAAAGATGGGCCAGATGATAGATGCTGTTGTGGCCTCAAAGCCAGACGGCATTGTGGTGTCGATCCCCGATGCTGCAGCACTTTCGACTCCGGTCAAGAATGCGGTTGCCGCTGGCATTCCGGTGATCGTCATCGACTCGGGCGGATCAAAGTTGACACATGATCTTGGTGGCCTGCTCTTTATGGGGCAAGATGAATTCCAGGCGGGTGTCACGGCTGGTGAGAAGATCAAGGCGCTTGGCTTGACCAAAGCTGTTTGTGCCAACCATGAAGTTGGCAATTCCAGCCTTGACGATCGTTGTGCAGGCTTTGCCAAGGGGCTTGGCGTTGACGTTCCCGTCATGAATGGTGTGGTTGATCCCACGGAAATGAAAAATCGTGTGATCGCCTATATGAACGCCCACAAGGACGTTCAGTTCATTCTCGGCGTTGGCGCAAGTGGCGCAGAACCGATGCTTGTTGCCCTTGATGAGCTTGGTCTCAGCGGCAAGGTGAAGACCGGGACGTTTGATCTGTCACCGATTATCCTCAAAGCCATTGTCGATGGCAAGATGGAATGGGGCATTGATGCTCAACAATATGCCATGGGCTATATTCCGGTTGCCATGTTTGACTTGTGGAAGAAGTACAAGATCATGCCAATCGCTGATTATCCAACCGGCCCCGGCTTTGTGAACAAGGACACGGCTGCCTCGGTTATTGAACTCTCCAAACAAGGCAAGCGCTAATCCTTCGCGGCGACCGGGCAATAATTCCCGGTCGCTTCCGCTTTCACAACGGATTCAGAACATGACAATAGACATTAAGGACGAACGCGTCAGAAAAGTCTCGCTGTTTGGCCGACTGCTCAGTCGACCCGAACTGGGCGCAGCTGCAGGCACAATTCTGGTCTTTGCGTTTTTTGCGCTCACCGCCGGAAGCAGCGGATTGTTCAGCGCGAAGGGCATTATCAATTTTCTCGAAGTCTCGGCTCAACTGGGCATTCTCGCCGCACCGGTTGCCTTGCTGATGATTGCTGGCGAGTTTGACCTTTCCGTCGGTTCCATGATCGGCTTTGCCGGGATACTGATTGCCATCCCTTCAGTTTTTTGGGGGTGGCCGATCTGGTTGTCCCTGATATTTTCTTTTACTGTTTGCGGTGGCATCGGGGCTTTGAACGGCCTGATTGTGGTGCGAACGGGTCTTCCATCATTCATTGTCACGTTGGGAAGCTTGTTCATGCTGCGTGGTTTAACACTGGGCCTGACGCGCGGAATTTCGGGGCGCACGCAAGTCTCTGGCGTACATGAACTGGCCAATGGTGATCCGCTTAACGGCCTGTTCGCGAGCCAGGTTTTTTCGACTCCTATTGCCTGGCTCAGCAATCTTGGACTGATTGCCAAACGCGCCGATGGATTGCCTGCCATTACCGGTGTGCCAGTTTCAATCGTGTGGTGGATTGTCTTGACCGTGTTTTGCACCTGGCTTCTGACACGCACACGCTTTGGCAACTGGATATTTGCTTCAGGCGGTGATGCCAACGCATCGCGCAATCTGGGTGTGCCGGTCAATCGCACCAAGATCACCCTGTTCATGATGACAGCCCTGGCGGCCGTGCTATTTGCAGCCATTCAGGTTCTCGTCACCGGATCAGCCGATACTTTGCGTGGCACACAAAAGGAATTCGAAGCCATCATTGCCGTAGTGGTTGGCGGTACGTTACTGACTGGTGGCTATGGTTCAGCTGTCGGCGCCATGTTCGGCGCGTTGATCTTTGGCGTGGTGCAAATGGGCATTTTCTACACCGGCATTGATACCGACTGGTTCAAGCTCTTTATGGGGGCCACAATGGTGATTGCCGTGCTCTTCAACAGCTATGTCCGTAACCGTGCCATGAGGAGTCGCTGATGCAACCACCACTCATTGAGCTCAAATCTGTCAGCAAATATTTTGGTTCCGTCATTGCATTGAGCGATGTGTCATTTGACGTTCGCGAAGGTGAGGTTCATTGCCTGCTGGGTGATAATGGTGCTGGCAAATCGACGTTGATCAAGACCCTCTCTGGCGTTTACACGCCTGATGGCGGTGAAATTTTGGTAGGTGGAAAGCCCGCCCGCTTTGGCTCGCCGCGCGAGACGCTCGATAGCGGCATCGCCACAGTCTATCAGGATTTGGCATTGGTGCCGCTGATGAGCGTCGCCCGTAATTTTTTCCTCGGCCGAGAGCCTTTGAAACGGGTCGGATTGGTGAAGCAATTGGATATTGAATACGCCAACAAGACTGCTTACCGCGAACTGCGCGACATGGGCATTGAATTGCGCAGCGCCGAGCAGCCGGTGGGAACGCTTTCGGGCGGCGAACGCCAATGTCTCGCCATCGCGCGGGCCATCCATTTCGGCGCCAAAGTCTTGATCCTTGATGAGCCGACATCGGCGCTCGGCGTGCATCAGGCATCTATTGTGCTCAAACTCATCGTGCAATCCAAGGCGCGGGGCATCGGCGTTATTTTCATCTCGCACAATGTACATCATGCCTATGTGGTTGGTGATCGGTTCACCATCCTCAAACGCGGGAAGAGTATGGGCACTCATGAAAAATCCGATATCAGCCGCGACCAGCTTCTGGCCTTGATGGCTGGTGGCAAAGAGTTGGTGGATCTTGAGGCCGAAATTGCCAGACTTCAGTTGGCAAAAAGAGCGTGATGGTTATGGAGCGCATTGGTGTTGGGTTGATCGGAACCGGGTTCATGGGCAAATGCCATGCCATGGCTTATGGCGCGGTCAAGGCCGTGTTCGGAGATGTTCCCGCCATTGACCGGGTTGCATTGTGCGATGTTGATGCGCACAGTGCAGCGCGGCTGGCACATGAATTTGGGTTTGCAAAATCCACTACGAATTGGCGAGACTTGTTGGCTGATCCTGCCATCCAGCTTATCTCAATCACGTCGCCCAACGGGCTTCATCGGGAGATGGCGGTTGCCGCCCTCGAAGCTGGCAAACATGTCTGGTGTGAAAAGCCAATGGCGCTTACTTTGGCGGATGCTGAAGAAATGAGTGCTGCTGCTGGTCGCTTCAAAGGCCAGGCGACCGCGTTGGGTTATGGCTATCTCCGCAACCCGGCACTCCAACACGCGCGGCAGATTATTGCAGCAGGTGGCATTGGCGATGTGTTTGATTTTCGCGGCAGCGTGGATGAAGACTATATGGCTGATCCCTCTTTGCCATGGTCTTGGCGCCTGACGGCAAAGGATGCTGGTCTTGGTGCATTGGGGGATCTGACTGTGCATCTTGTTTCACTCGCTCAAGAACTGATGGGCGATATTTCAGGCCTTTGCGCCATGGTTGACGTGGTTCACACGAAACGCCCGATTGCCGGAAGCACAAAAATGGCTCCGGTTGAGAATGACGACATTGCTCATGCCATTGTGCGTTTCAAGTCTGGCGCGCGCGGTGTCCTGAGTTCGAGTCGCGTGGCGCATGGCCGCAAGAATGGTTTGAAGATTGAGGTTCATGGTTCGAAAGGGATGTTATGGCTCGACAATGAACGCATGAATGAGCTTAATCTCTATGTGGCCGATGGGCCAAGTGAACAACGCGGCTTTCGGCGGATATTGTCTTCACCCGCACATCCAGCATATGCACGTTTCTGTCCGGCTCCTGGTCATGGACTCGGGTTCAATGATCTGAAGGTCATCGAACTTGCTGAGTTACTTTATGCGATTACCGGGCGCCCTTCAAAGGCGGTCAATTTTGCGCGCGGGTTGCGGATCGAAAATGTCATTCATGGATTTGCAAAGTCATCAATTGAGAGATGTTGGATAGATTTGAATTGAAGAACGAATTTTGCCAATCACGGACATCCCTCGCTGATTAGCAAAATTTAGGGTTTGCCGTGCGCCAGCATGCTAGACCTTCACAGGTTTGCCCGTTTGCCAACTCATGGTTGCGGCATCGGCGAGCTTCTGGGCCTGCAGGCCATCATAGCCATTGGGTCTGGGATCGCGGTT
>JAYVXY010000037.1:0-8404 GCA_043784785.1 Aestuariivirga sp.
ACCAAATGTCGGCAATTTGAGCATTGTTAATCAGGGCCGGATCTGGCCGGTGCCCCTGATCTGATATTTGAAAGTGGTGAGCTGGTTTACACCCACAGGCCCGCGCGCATGCAACTTTCCCGTGGCGATGCCGATCTCTGCGCCAAAACCAAATTCACCGCCATCGGCAAATTGGGTGGAGGCATTGTGCAGAACAATGGCGCTGTCAACTTCAGTGAGAAAGCGATTGGCTGTGGCCTGATCATTGGTCACGATTGAATCGGTGTGTTGTGAGCCATATTTGGCGATGTGTTCGATTGCTCCACCCACACCATCCACCACGCGCATTGAAACGATGGCGGCCAGATATTCGGTTGACCAATCTTCTTCTGTGGCTGGCCTGACGCTTGGATTTGCAGCCATTGATTCTTGATCGCCGCGCACTTCGCATCCGGCATTGATCAGTATACTGATGATTGGCGCGAGGTTCGATAGTTTCGCGCGGTCGATCAGGATGGTTTCGGCCGAGCCACACACACCTGTACGGCGCATCTTGGCATTGAGCACGATGGATTTTGCCATTTCGAGATCAGCTGCCTTATCGACATAGACATGGCAGATGCCTTCCAAGTGGCTGAACACGGGAACGCGGGCATGTTCCTGCACCCGCGCCACGAGGCTTTTGCCGCCACGGGGCACGATCAAGTCAATTGTGCCGTTTAAGCCGGACAGCATTTCGCCCACCGCGTCGCGGCTGGTGGTTTGCACCATTTGGATTGAGTTGGGATCAAGGCCCGCATCGGCGAGGCCTTGTTGCAGGGCGGAGACGATGATTTGTGATGTGGTAAAGCCGTCTGAACCGCCACGCAGAATTGCGGCGTTGCCGGATTTTAAGCAAAGGCCACCGGCATCGGCGGTGACATTGGGGCGGCTTTCATAAATAATGCCGATGACGCCGATGGGCACAGACACGCGGCTGATTTCCATGCCGTTGGGGCGCATCCATTTTTCTTGGACGCGGCCAACGGGGTCTTCGAGGGCTGCAATATCTTCGAGGCCCTGGGCCATGGCTTCAATGCGCGCCGCATTCAACATCAGGCGGTCGATGAAAGAGGTTTTTAAATCCTTGGCTTTGGCTGCGGCCATATCTTTATCGTTGGCGGTTTGGATGGCTGGTGCGTTGGCGCGGATGTGTTTGGCCATGGCGATGAGGCCTGAGTTCTTCTGCGCCGTGGTGCTCAGCGCCAAACGCCTTGCTGCGGCGCGGGCTTGTTTGCCAATGTTTAAGGTCGCGTCGTTCATGTTCTATCCATCATCACCAGATCATCGCGGTGGATCATTTCATCGCGGTCGCCAGCACCTAAAAGCCTTTGCACATCGGCAGATTTGAGGCCAATGATTTGTTTGGCTTCGGCGGCATCATAGGCCACAAGGCCGCGCGCCACTTCTTCTCCGCCCGCCAATACAACGCTCACGGTGTCGCCGCGTGCAAATGTGCCTTCAACGGCTTTGACACCTGCGGGAAGCAGGCTCTTGCCTTTGAGAAGTGCGCCCTTGGCCCCTTCATCGACGATGAGTTTACCCGATGGTTGAAGCGTACCGGCGATCCAGCGTTTGCGCGATTGCATGGCCGATGCTTCCGCCACGAACCAGGTGCAACGCGCACCTTCAGAAATGCGTTTCAAAGGATGAATTTCATGGCCTGAGGCGATGACCATATTGCAACCCGCCGAGAGTGCTATTTTGGCGGCTTCGATTTTGGTGATCATGCCGCCAGAACCCACGCCTGAAACGGGCTTGCCTGCCATGGCTTCGACTTCGGGCGTGATCTCGCTCACTTCCGGAATAAAGCTGGCACCTTTTTGATTGGGGGGTGCCGAATAAAGCCCATCAATATCTGACAGCAAAACCAGCACGTCACCCGACATCATCGAGGCCACTCTTGCGGCGAGTCGGTCATTATCACCATAACGAATTTCGGACGTGGCCACTGTGTCGTTTTCATTGATCACGGGAACAGCGCCCTGAGCGAGCAGGGTTGAGAGTGTGGCGCGGGCGTTGAGGTAACGACGACGTTCTTCGGTGTCGGTTAAAGTGACCAGAATTTGCGCGGCCACAATGTTTTTGGTGCGCAAAGCTTCTGACCAAGCTTGCGCCAAGGCGATTTGGCCCACGGCTGCAGCGGCCTGGCTTTGATCGAGTTTCAGCTTGCCTTTGGGAAGCCCAAGCGTGCGGCGACCCAGGGCGATTGCACCCGATGAAACGAGAATGACATCAGCGCCGGCAATTTTGAGATCGGCAACATCATCAACCAATGATGACAGCCACGAGGCTTTGATGGTTCCGGTTTTCTGATCAACCAGAAGAGCCGAACCCACTTTTATGATGACGCGCTTGGCTTTTGCTAACCGCGACTTCACGGTTTCCAGCCTTCCGTGTGAACCCCCACTGGATCAGGCAGGCGCGTTGCTTTGCGGTTGCCGCTGATCACGGCATAAAGGTCAAACATCGCTTGTTCGGTATTTTTCTGGGTGGCGGCAGACATGAGTATGGGGATTTTTTTGATTTTGGTTTGAAATGTTGCGATCTTTTTTTCGAGTTCTTTTGGTTCAACCGCATCGATCTTGTTAAAGGCAATGATCTCGGGCTTTTTGGCCAAGATCGGGCTATAGGCCTTCAGCTCGGCGCGGATCACCTTATAGGCGGCGACCAGATTATCTGCCGTGGCATCGATCATGTGAATGAGAACGGCGCAGCGCTCAACATGGCCCAAAAAGCGCGTGCCTAATCCAGCGCCATCTGAAGCGCCTTCAATGAGGCCCGGAATATCGGCCAGCACAAAAGAATTATTGCCCACTTTCACCACACCCAATTGCGGATGCAGTGTGGTGAAGGGATAATCAGCGATTTTGGGGCGCGCGGCGGAAACAACCGATAGCAACGTGGATTTGCCAGCATTGGGCAGGCCCACAATGCCCGCATCAGCGATCAGTTTCAGGCGAAACCAAATCCAGCGCTCCTGGCCTTGCTGGCCGGGGTTGGCGTTATAGGGGCTGCGATTGGTGGCTGATTTGAAATAATGATTGCCAAAGCCGCCATTGCCGCCCTTGGCAATGCGCACGCGGTCGCCGGCTTTTTGCAAATCGGCAATCAGGGTTTCCTGATCTTCTTCATAAATCTCGGTGCCGGTGGGCACCTTCAACACAATGTCTTCGGTTGAATTGCCGGCGCGAAGCCTGCCCATGCCATGGCCTGCGGTGCGCACTTTGAAATGCTGCTGATAGCGATAATCAATCAGCGTGTTGAGATCATTATGGGCTTCCACCCAAACGTCGCCGCCGGTGCCGCCGTCGCCGCCATCAGGCCCACCGAATTCGATAAACTTTTCACGGCGAAACGACACAGCACCAGCCCCACCATCGCCAGCACGCACATAGATTTTGCATTCATCAAGAAATTTCATGTGCTGCTCATAGACAGTTTGCTGCCAATCGCCAAGTGGAGCGCTTTAGGGCGACAATCAAAAGTTGCGACAATGCGCCACGGGGGCATTTTTACAACCTTACTGTCGCCACATTTGGGCTTTCTATGCCCGTCCTCCCCAGACATCGGCGGTCTTGTGGTTCATGGCTTTCAGCATTGGCTGGACGCTTCGCAAGGCTGTTCGACAACCAAAAGGAAATGTTTAATGCGTTCAAAGTTGCTCTTGTCTTTCACCGCCGCAGTTCTTTCAGTCGGCTTACTTTCAACATCTGCAACGGCCGCCACGCGGCACCATCACAAGATTCATCATCGCTCTGGTCATCATGCCAAGGCGCATTTTCCGCAAGTGTCGCAAGCCACAAAGTCGAATGTTATGGCCATGATCAAGGCCAATGCCCCGCATTATGGGGTGCCCACATGGTTTGCCATGAAAATTGCCAAGGTTGAATCCGGCTATAATCCGCTTGTTACTGGTGGTGCTGGCGAAATTGGCGTGTTTCAATTGAAGTGCCAAACCGCACGCGGCATTGGCTATTCGGGTTCGTGTTCAGGTCTGTATAATCCGGCTACAAATGTGGAATATGGGCTTAAATATCTCTCCATGGCGGTGAAGTCTTCGCATGGCAATTTGCGTTTAGCAGCTTCCAAGCATAATGGCGGATTGGGCCGTAAACGATTGGTGCCGAGCTATGTGGCAATGGTGTTTTAACGCTCACGACAATAGCGACGAAGAAGGGCGGCCTTTGTGCCGCTCTTTTTGTTGGCTTGTCAGATTTGAAAAGTTAGGCCAGTCTAACCCCAGCGAAAGCGTTGGGGGCGATGATGTGGCATGGTTTTAAGGTGTTGGTTGCGTTTGGTTTGAGCGCTTGGCTGGCGCTTGATGCGACCGCAGCGACGAAAATCAAGAAAACCCCGGTCGTCAAAACCCAAGCGCAGGAAATGACATTTCAAATCATGCGGGCCAGCATGCCTGCATGTGAACCCAATTGCCCGGAATGGATTTATGCCGAGGGTGATATTGTGCCCGGAACCGCTGCACGCTTTAACCAAACACTGAATGCCGCGGGCAAGGCTCCGCTTTTGCTCGTTATTGAATCGGGTGGTGGCGATGTCAGGGCCGCACTCAATATGGGCCGCAGCATTCGTGCACATAAAATGAATGTGGCCATAGGTCGGGCTTACACATTCCCATGTTCTGCTGAGGGGAGTTTCTGCACCAGGGACTTGAAGCCGAAAACGGTGGCTCGTGGTTGGATCTCCTCAGGCGTTGGCTTTTGCGCTTCGGCCTGTACATTGATCCTGGCCTCAGGGGTGGAGCGCATTGCCAACAAGTACAGCGTGGTTGGCACGCATCAGATTCTCAATAAGCCGATGTTTTAGCGCATCTTTTACCGCGAAAAATATTTGCTGATTCATGGGCACAAGAAAATCATCAGCAAGACTATCACCAAGCGCGAAACCATTATTGGCAAGCCCACAACCAAGATGACGGCGGGCTTTAATAGCGAATTGCAAGACTATGTGCACGCAATGGGAGTCGATAAGAGCTTCTTGGACTATTATGCCAAGGCCCCACCCAGCTCAATTTACAGAATGTCGGAAAGCGAACGCCTGGCCACAAAAATTGTAACATCAGAATTGGACCCTGAGGTCTATTCCAGACCGGCAATTTGCCTGGGCGCAAAATCTGCCCCCAATTGTGTGGCGATCAAAAAATAGCCTGCTGTTTGGCAAGCCATTGGCTGCGCCTTAGATGCAGCTTGGTCGATGGCACGTCCGTGCTTTGCGCTTTGGAATAGTACGGGCCTTGGCTAATCTCGACAAAGCCCAGCCCCAGAAGGATGTGAGCGGAGGCCGGATTGTCGTTGTGAAATGACGCAATCAAGCGCTCGATTTTCTTGACCACAAAAGCATCGTGAACCATCGCCGCGGCGGCTTCGCGGCCATAGCCGTTGCCCCAGTGTTTTTCGGCATACCAATAGCCCAACTCGACAGTATCTTCGGCATTGTCATGCTCATAGGAGATGATGCCAATTAATTGGTTGGGTGCTGATTTCAGTTCAATGCCGCAAACCAAAGACCAATCATCATATGATTTGATCCAGTCGAGAAAATCGATCGCGTCATCCAGACTATAGGGATGTGGCACACGCGCCAGATTGCGACTGACATTGAAATTGCCGATTTCGCGGGCGATGAATGCAGCATCGCTGTCAACCAATGGGCGAAGGCGCAGTCTTTTGGTTTCAATGATGCTCATGGGTGTTTGCTCAAAATAAAAGGGAGATGGCTGCCCATCTCCCTTTGATCTCAATGATCCTTGATTGATGTTTATTCAGCAGCCTTCATCGGAATAACCGAAACCAGCTGCTTGTTTTCCTTGGTGCCGCGGAATGCAACGGTGCCTGGAATTTTTGCGAAGATTGTGTGGTCGCGGCCAATGCCAACGCCTGTGCCGGGGTGCCACTGGGTGCCGCGCTGACGCAAAATGATATTGCCTGCAACAACAGATTCACCACCAAAACATTTTACGCCCAAGCGCTTACCGGCTGAGTCACGACCGTTGCGGGATGAGCCGCCAGCTTTTTTATGTGCCATGGTTTGCTCCTATCTCTTTCAATTACGTACGGGCTTTATCGGTTTTAGCACGAGGTGGTTTGCCAGCCATTAATTCTTTGGCTTGTTCAATCCATTCCTCGCGGGCAACACGGCCTTTTTGCTTGATGTCGGCTTCAATACGCTCAACATCAGCAGGTGTCCACGCAGCGATCTGGGCAAATGTGGTAATGCCCATTTCGGTCAGCGCCTTTAGAATCTTTGGGCCAATGCCGCCGATTAATGAAATATCGTCACCCGAAGCTGTGGCTGCCGCT
Source organism: Aestuariivirga sp. (assembly GCA_043784785.1). Lineage (GTDB taxonomy): Bacteria > Pseudomonadota > Alphaproteobacteria > Rhizobiales > Aestuariivirgaceae > Aestuariivirga. The sequence continues at coordinate 6,336 of JAYVXY010000037.1, forward strand.
TTTGGTGCAGCATCTGCTATGGCGGCAGGCTTGGCGGCCTTGGCTTTTGCGGCTGGCTTTGCGCCACCCAAGAGGATCTCAGTGATTGTTACCGAGGTCAAATCCTGACGATGGCCATTGCGCCGGCGATAATGCTTACGGCGACGCTTTTTGAAAATGATCAAATGCGGCCCGCGGGCCTGCTTTTCAATTTCGCCCACAACGGTGGCACCAACCAAAAACGGCGCGCCAACATCAACGGTTCCGCCGCCTGCAACCATCAGCACTTCCGAGAAATGCACCTGATCGCCAGCTTCGCCTTCGAGCTTTTCGATGAGAATTTTATCGTTTGCGGCAACGCGATATTGCTTGCCGCCTGTCTTGATGACTGCGTACATGATCTTCCATTCTTTCCCGCGCCCTTTGGCGTCTTTCCTAAACCCTTGAAAGGAAAGAACTTTTGCAACTGGTTTGAAATAAACCTGTGGGTTGCCGGAGGCAGCGCATAATTGTCCGCAAAGCCTTTTAGCTTGCAGATCGGTGGCTTCTAGTCGGGGAATAATAAGGAGTCAAGTTTCGCGTGATGATCCCAGCAGGCTGATCACGCGGTTGACCTCGCCACCAAAAATCAAAGCCAAGGCAGATAGATAGACAAAGAACATGGCCGCAAATAGCCCTGAAAGCGAGGCATAGGTGGAGGCGAAAGAGTTGAAATATACCAGATAGGTCGAAAACGCCGCTGACAGAACCACCCAGACGATAACGGTTAACACCACGCCGGGAAACACATAGCGCATAGGCATTTTTTTGGCAGGCAAGATGTGATGGGCCAGTTGCAGGCCTGATAGCAGCAGGATTGCCGCAATCGGGTAACGCAGTTGATCAAGGGTAGCATATTTGGCAAGTTCGGCGGGGGCATAGGCTGTCATCGCGGTTTTGAACACTGGGAAGAGCACCAGCAAAACTGCGACCACCAATAAAAGAGCCGCAGCCCCGATCACAAAGACGACATTTTGGGCATAAAGATACCAGAGCGAACGTGTGTCCTTCAAATCATAGGCGCGGTTGAGGCCGACACGCACGCTGTCAACACCCGCCATGGCGCTCCAGATGGTCAAGGCTGCAGAAAGGCTGAGCAGGCCCCGGCGCGGGGTTGTGAGAATGGCATGGATTTCAGCGCTGAGTGGCTTGACGATTTGTTCTGGAGCAACACTGAGCAGGAAATTTACGATTTGCTCGGCCAGCTTTTCACTGCCGAAAAAACCGGCCAGACTGGTGAGAAAGATCAGAAAAGGGAAAATTGAGAACAGCGTGCGAAAGGCGATGTTGCCCGCCAGAGGAATGGCCTCATCCGCAAACAGGCGCTTGAGGGCATCTCGGAACAATGCCAAGACGGTGGAGATTGAATCGCTCATGCTTTAACTTCTACCCAGAAACCCTGACGGTTGATATGGCTTCTAAATCTTCTCATGCGCTGCTTATTGCAACGGCACCGGCATTGTTTGTGGTGTTGTGGGCCACTGGTTTTGTGGTGGCCAGGCTTTCGGCTGGCCATGTGGCGCCGATCTGGTTTTTAGGATTACGGTTTCCGATTGCCTGCGCGTTTATGATTGGTGTGGCGTTTTATCAGCGGGCGGTTTGGCCTGATATGACTCATGCGCTCCACGCCTCAATCGCCGGGGCTCTTATGCATGGGGGATATTTAGCTCCGATCTATTGGGCGGTGGCGCATGGGCTTCCCGCAGGTGTGGCTGCGTTGATTGTGGGGTTGCAGCCTTTGTTGACGGCGTTTCTTGCTGCCCTGATTTTGGGGGAGCGCATTCATGCGCGACATTGGCTGGGCTTGATCATTGGGCTTATCGGCATTGGCCTTGTGATCTCGCCCAAGCTGCATCTGAGTGGTGTTGAAGGCATCACGCCTTTGACCGTTGGCCTGACTTTGTTTGGTGCTTTGTGTATTTCGCTTGGTACGGTTTATCAAAAGCGTTTTGCCACAGGGATTGCATTAGCCACGGGTGGCGTTTGGCAATATGTCGGTGGCAGCCTAGTGGTTTTGATGAGCGCCTATTTTGTGGAAGATTACTTTTTTG
>JAYVXY010000038.1:0-2522 GCA_043784785.1 Aestuariivirga sp.
GCGGCCCGTTTGCGTTTGCCTGCAAAAGCCTATGGCGACGGCGCTGAAATAGACGAAGACCAAATTTCTGAAACGAAGGAAGACGACAATGGCTAATACCCCTGTAAGCGCCAATCGCTTGGAGCTTTTGCAAATTGCTGATGCTGTGGCGCGCGAAAAAACCATTGATAAATCAGTGGTGCTGGAGGCGATGGAAGATGCCATCACCCGCGCCGCCAAAGCCCGTTATGGTCAGGAAAATGAAATTCGCGCCGAGATTGATCCCAAGACCGGCGAGACAAGGCTCAACCGCCTGTTGATGGTTGTTGATGTGATCGAGAATGATGCAACCCAGATCACGCTCACCGAAGCCTCGAAGAAAAATCCGGCCGCACAGCTTGGCGATTATATTGCTGAAGCGCTGCCTCCAATCGAGTTTGGCCGCATCGCGGCGCAATCTGCCAAGCAAGTGATCGTGCAAAAAGTGCGTGATGCCGAGCGCGAGCGCATGTTTGAAGAGTTTAAAGGCCGCATTGGTGAAATCGTGTCGGGTCTGGTCAAGCGGGTTGAATATGGCAATGTGATTGTTGATTTGGGCCGTGGCGAAGGCATTATCAAGCGTGATGAAGCCTTGCCGCGCGAAACCATTCGCCCGGGCGACCGGATCCGCGCTTATGTTTATGACGTGCGCCGCGAACAACGTGGGCCCCAGATTTTCTTATCGCGCACCCATCCGCAATTCATGGCCAAATTATTCGGCCAGGAAGTGCCGGAAATTTATGATGGCATTGTTGAAGTGGTTTCGGTGTCGCGTGATCCTTCAAGCCGCGCCAAGATTGCTGTGCGTTCAAAAGATGGCTCGATAGATCCCGTCGGCGCTTGCGTGGGTATGCGCGGTTCGCGGGTTCAGGCTGTGGTCAATGAGTTGCAAGGCGAAAAGATTGACATCATCCAATGGTCGCCAGATGTGGCCACCTTTGTGGTGAATGCGTTGGCGCCAGCCGAAGTGGCCAAGGTGGTGCTTGATGAAGAAGCCGAGCGCATTGAAGTTGTGGTGCCTGACGAACAATTGTCTTTGGCCATTGGTCGTCGTGGGCAAAATGTGCGTCTGGCCTCGCAGCTCACCGGTTGGGATATTGATATCATGACCGAGGCTGAAGAATCTGAGCGTCGCCAGAAGGAATTTGCCTTGCGCACCACGCGCTTTGTGGATGCTTTGGATGTGGATGAAACCTTGGCCCAGCTTTTGGCGTCTGAAGGTTTCGACACGGTTGAAGAAGTGGCGTTTGTGGATCTGCATGACATTTCTTCGATCGAAGGTCTGGACGAGCAGACCGCAGAAGAGCTGCAACAACGCGCCAAGGATTATTTGGAAAAGGCGGCAACGGAATTGGAAGATAAACGTAAAGCACTGGGCGTAACGGATGAGCTGCGTGACATGCAGGGCCTCAACCCCACATTGCTGGTGGCCTTGGGCGAAGCGGGCATTAAAACCGTTGAAGATTTGGCCGATTGCGCCACTGATGATTTGATTGGCTGGAATGAACGCAAGGATGGCCAGACCACCAAACATGCTGGTGCCTTTACCGGCCATGAGATTTCAGCCACTGATGCGCAAAACCTGATCATGGCGGCGCGTGTGCAGCTCGGTTGGATTGAAGCACCCGCGCTGCAAGAAGCTGCAACCGAAGAGGTTCAAGGATAGTTTGAGTGCAATCCCCGAAACCATAAGCGAAGGCGATTTGCCAGACCGGATGTGCATTGTTTCGCGGGTTGTAAAACCTGAGGATCAGCTCATTCGGTTTGCACTTTCTCCCGAAGGTCAAGTGGTTCCGGATTTGAAGCGCAAACTGCCGGGGCGGGGTGTTTGGGTTTCGGCTGACCGGGAAATTCTAGCTGAAGCGTTAAAACGCAAGTTGTTTTCCAAAGGATTTGGGGCCGAAGCCAAGGCTGGCCCTGAACTCTGCGATCTGGTTGGAACATTATTGCGCAAGGAGATGCTTTCGGCACTTTCTCTTGCCAGAAGGGCAGGTTTGGCGATTTCTGGCTATATGAAGGTTGAAGAAGCTTTGGTGAAGGGCAATATCAGGGTTGTGTTCCATGCCAGCGACGGCTCGATTGATGGTCGCCAGAAGCTGGACCGGAAATGTGCCACCAACACGGTGATTTGGGATATTTTTAGCAGCGGCGATTTGGATTTGGCATTTGGGCGGTCAAATGTGATACATGCAGCCGTGGCCAATGGTGGCTTGGCTGAGAAATTGCTGGATTATGCGCGAAAGATCGCGCAGTACGAGCATTTGAAGATTACGGGATTAGGAATTCAGACTGTAGCATGAGCGATACGATTGATAATAACGACAAGTCTGGGGCAGCACGCTCCGGCAGCACGCTGAGCCTGAAGCGCCCGTCGGTTGAACAAAGCCGGGTGAAGCAGAACTTCGCCCATGGCCGCACCAAAACTGTGGTCGTCGAAACCAAGCGCAAGCGGTTTGGCGATGATCGCCCTGCCAACTCCACCTCAGCGCCTGCAACGGACGACA
>JAYVXY010000039.1:0-8346 GCA_043784785.1 Aestuariivirga sp.
GCCCTTCTCGGCGGGATCGCGGTCGACGAATTCGATCACGGCCATCGGCGCATTGTCACCATGCCGGAAGCCGGCCTTGAGCACGCGGATGTAGCCGCCCTCGCGCGTCTTGTAACGCGGGCCAAGTGTCGCAAAGAGCTTGCCGACCTGGGCAACATCACGCACCTGCGAAATGGCCTGGCGGCGGGCGTGCAGTGAGCCCTTCTTGCCGAGCGTGACCAGTTTTTCAACAATCGGACGCAAATCCTTGGCCTTCGGCAAGGTGGTCACAATCTGCTCATGCTTGATCAGCGAAGCAGCCATGTTGGCGAACATCGCGTTGCGATGCTCTGATGTGCGGTTGAGTTGGCGGCCTTTAAAACCATGACGCATAATACTTCTCCTTAAACCTATATCGGAGCCACAGCCCCGGCGAATTTCTTAGATCGACCTGAACTCTGACTGCTTAATCAAAGTTCAGAAAAGTTGATCGACAGCAGTGACTAAAGCGAGAATGACTTTTTCAAGAAAAGTCATTCCGCTCTAGTAATGGCTTTCCATCTTCTTGGCCAGCTCGTCAATGTTTTCTGGCGGCCAGTTGGTGACTTCCATGCCGAGATGGAGGCCCATTTGCGCCAAAACTTCCTTGATTTCATTGAGTGACTTGCGGCCAAAGTTTGGCGTGCGCAACATTTCGGCTTCTGACTTTTGGATCAAATCGCCGATATAAACAATGTTGTCGTTCTTCAAGCAATTTGCCGAACGAACTGAAAGTTCAAGCTCATCAACCTTCTTGAGCAGAGCCGCATTGAACGGCAATTCCGCACGCACTTCTTCAGCCACAGCAGCCGATGGTTCGCTGAAGTTGATGAACACTGAAATCTGATCTTGCAAGATTCGCGCAGCATAGGCCACAGCATCTTCTGGTGAAACTGCACCATTGGTTTCAACCGTCATGATCAACTTGTCATAGTCAAGGATCTGGCCTTCACGGGTGTTTTCAACGCGGTATGAAACGCGGCGAACCGGCGAATAGATTGAGTCAACCGGGATCAAGCCAATCGGCGCATCTTCCGCGCGGTTACGATCAGCAGCCACATAACCCTTGCCGTTGTTGACCGTGAATTCCATGCGCAATTCAGCACCATGATCCAATGTGCAGATCACATGTTCTGGGTTCAGGATTTGCACATCAGCTGATTGCTGAATGTCGCCAGCCTTAACAACACCAGGGCCTTCCTTTTTCAAGGTCAGGCGCTTTGGGCCTTCGGCATGCATGACAAAGGCAATTTCCTTGATGTTCATGATCATGTCGGTCACGTCTTCGCGCACACCGGCAATCGACGAGAATTCATGCAACACGCCATCAATCTGAACTGAGGTTACAGCAGCACCTTGCAGCGATGACAAAAGAATGCGGCGCAGCGCATTGCCCAGCGTTGTGCCAAAGCCACGTTCCAAAGGCTCGGCAACCACAGTTGCCATGCGTTTCTTATCCTTGCCCGATTGAATATCAATCTTGGTTGGGCGGATCAGTTCCTGCCAATTCTTTTGATTAACCTGCATGTTCATGTTCCCGTTAGCCTCCGGAAGATCACTCTTCCAAAATTGGGTTATTAGTTGGCGGCGCGAACAACCCCGCGCCACAATGATAATGTTAGACGCGGCGCTTCTTGGGTGGGCGGCAGCCGTTATGTGGAATTGGCGTGATGTCGCGGATCGAAGTCACTTGCAGACCAGCGGCTTGCAGTGCACGAAGCGCTGATTCACGACCCGAACCTGGGCCTGTCACTTCAACTTCAACAGTGCGCATGCCGTGTTCAATGGCAGCCTTGGCAACTTGTTCACCAGCCAGCTGAGCTGCATAAGGGGTCGATTTACGCGAACCCTTAAAACCCATTTTACCAGCCGATGCCCAAACAATGGTGTTGCCCTGCACATCGGTGATGGTGATCATTGTGTTGTTGAACGATGCATTTACATGCACCATGCCCGACGACACATTTTTACGTTCTTTACGGCGCGCACGCCCTGCTTCTTTTGCCATGATCTTTAAGCCTTATTTCTTCTTGCCAGCGATGGCTTTGGCCGGGCCCTTGCGGGTGCGGGCGTTAGTGTGGGTGCGTTGGCCACGAACCGGAAGCCCCTTGCGGTGACGCAAACCACGATAGCAGCCCAAATCGGTCAGGCGCTTAATGTTCACAGAGATTTCGCGGCGCAAATCGCCTTCCACTGTGTAATCGCGATCGATAATTTCACGAATCGCCAAAATTTCGGCGTCTGAAAGTTCATTCACGCGCTTGGCAGCCGGAATCTTCACTTCAGCGCAAATAACCTTAGAGTTATTTGGCCCAATGCCATTGATATAACGCAGCGCGATTTCAACGCGCTTGCCAGTTGGAATATTGACACCAGCTATACGGGCCACAGGTAATCTCCTAAGAATTTCAAGAGCTTGCGCTCTTGCCTAAAACAGTTTCTCGTCATCTATGTTTGTGCTTTAAAGGCACAAGGCCGCGCATAGAGAAGATTTCTCCCCCACGCCAGCCCAACGTCCGACTAAGAATTGCCTTGTCAATAGAGTGGAATCGCATCTGCGTCAACCCGATTGAACCAGCTTTCTTAAGCCTTAAGTTGCTTCAACACAGCTTCCATCGCGGCGGTTACATCCGCAATTTCGGCCATGCCATCAATCACCTGCAAATTGCCCTGCTTGTGGTAATATTCCACCAGCGGAGCCGTTTGCTTGTTATAAACCTGAAGACGATCACGCACCGTCTTCTCGTTGTCGTCTGCGCGGCGGGTGAATTCGGTTGAACCACACACATCGCAAATGCCAGACTTTTTGGGCTTGGCAAATTCTTCATGATAGCCAGCACCACATTTGGCACAGGTATAACGGCCGGTGATGCGCTTGACCAAAGCCTCATCATCAACCTTCATTTCAATCACAGCATCAAGTTTGGCGCCGCGCTTTTTGAGCATCGCATCCAAACCTTGGGCCTGCGCCGGTGTCCGTGGAAAACCGTCAAACACCACGCCTTTGGAAACATCTGGCTTTTCGAGGCGCTCAGCCACAATCGCCAAAACCACATCATCCGAAACCAGATCGCCACGATCCATGATCGCTTTGGCTTTCAAGCCTGTTTCAGTTCCGGCGGCAATTGCCGCACGCAACATGTCACCCGTCGAAAGCTGCTTGAACCCATGGCCCTGTTCGAGAATTTTAGCCTGTGTGCCTTTGCCAGCACCCGGTGGTCCAAGCAGAATCAGGTTCATTTCCGTCCGCCGCGCAAATTCGCCTTCTTCATCAGCTTTTCATATTGCTGCGAAAGCAGATGGCCCTGGATCTGCGAAACTGTATCCAGCGTCACGCTCACAACGATCAGCAGCGATGTGCCGCCGAAGTAGAAAGGAATGCCCGAATAAGCCACCAGCAATTCAGGGATCAAACAGATGATCACGATATAGATGGCACCAATTACGGTGATGCGCGTCAGGATACGATCAAGATATTCAGCGGTCTGCTCGCCTGGGCGAATGCCAAGAATAAAACCACCAGACTTCTTCAGATTATCTGCAGTCTCTTTCGTGTTGAACATGATCGAGGTGTAGAAGAAACAGAAGAACACAATAAGAGCTGCGTAGAGAATAAGGAACAATGGCTTGCCGTGGCCAAGCAAAGCGGTGGCCTGGTTCAACCAATCCGGGCCCTTACCAGCCGAGAAGTTAGCGACAGTCAAAGGCAACAACAAAAGTGACGATGCGAAAATCGGCGGGATAACGCCCGATGTGTTGAGCTTCAAAGGAAGATGCGAACTCTCGGCTTGCGTCACGCGCATACCCACTTGTCGCTTGGGATATTGAATGAGCAACCTGCGCTGCGCACGCTCAAAAAATACAATGAATGCCACAACGGCAATCGCCATGATCAAAATGGCCATGATCAGGAATGGAGACATCAAGCCCTTGCGGCCCAATTCCAACATGCCCGCAACTGCGGCCGGAAGGTTTGCAACAATGCCAGAGAAAATGATGAGTGAGGTGCCGTTGCCGATGCCGCGCGCGGTGATTTGTTCACCCAGCCACATCAAAAACACTGTGCCGCCAGTCAAGGTGATAACAGTGGTCGCGATAAAGAATGGACCCGGATTGATCACCAGCCCCCCGCGCCCTTCAAGCCCCACGGCAATGCCATAAGCCTGCAATGCCGCCAGCAACACGGTGCCATAGCGCGTATATTGATTGATTTTCTTGCGACCCGACTCGCCTTCTTTTTTCAAAGCTTCGAGCTGCGGTGACACCGTGGTCATCAGCTGCATAATAATCGAGGCTGAAATATAGGGCATGATGTTAAGTGCAAAAATCGCCAAGCGACCAAGCGCACCACCAGCTAAACCATTCACCCAGCCCAATATGCCAGAGGCATTCTGCGCAGCAAATTTGGCGACTTCAGCGGTATCAACCCCAGGAATTGGAATATAAGAACCAAGGCGGTAAACGATCAGCGCGCCAAGCGTAAACCACAGGCGCTTCTTCAAATCTTCCGATTTGCCCAGCGAACTGAAATTGATATTTGCCGCAAGTTGTTCAGCTGCTGATGCCATGTTCTATCCTCTGTTCAATGTCACACCGCAATATGGGGTGTGACACCCGAACCATCAACCTTTGGCCTTTGCTTCTGCCTTAGGCTCATCAACGCGCGATACTTTTACGCTGCCGCCAGCCTTTTCAACAGCCGCTGTTGCACCCTTTGAGGCATAAAACACTTCAAACGCAACCTTGGCTTTGATATCGGCTGTGCCGATCAAGCGAACGCCACCTGATTCCAGTTTGGTGATGACACCAGCAGCATAAAGCGCTGCACCGGTCACCGGAGCCTTGATATCAAGCTTCTTGGCTTCAATGGCCACGGCAATGCGGGCCAAATTGACTTCATTATAGGGAACTTGGTTTGGCTTGTTAAAGCCACGCTTTGGCAAACGACGATAGATCGGCATTTGACCGCCTTCGAAGCCAGGTTTTGCACCGCCCTTACGCGCGGTTTGACCCTTGCCGCCGCGACCACCGGTCTTGCCCTTGCCAGAACCAAGGCCACGGCCAATGCGCTTGCGATCTTTCTTCGCACCTGGATTGTCTGCAATCTCATTCAATTTCATAATCGTATTCCTTAAACTTATTCGACCACGCGAACGAGATGCGCAACCTTGGCAATCATGCCGCGCAACGCTGGTGTATCAATCAAAGTTGATTGCTTGCGAATGCGGTTCAAACCAAGACCAACCAGCGTTGCACGCTGTTCAGCAGGCCTGCGCTGTGGGCTGGCATATTGTTCCAGCGTAACAGTTTTTCCAGGTGCGGCCTTAGCCGTTGCTTTTGCCATTTTTAAATTCCTCAAACCTTAGTCCGCAACCACTTCATTGGTGCGATTGCGCAAAATTTCGCTTACTTTCTTGCCGCGGCGGCTGGCAACTGAGCGTGGGCTCACCTGCTTTTTCAGCGCTTCGAATGTGGCACGAACCATGTTGTAGGGGTTCGACGAGCCCGTGGATTTCGCCACCACGTCAGCCATGCCAACGGATTCAAATACAGCGCGCATCGGGCCACCAGCGATAACGCCAGTACCAGCAGGCGCCGTACGCAGAATGACTTTGCCTGCACCCCAACGACCAGAAACATCATGATGCAAGGTGCGGCCTTCGCGAAGTGGCACACGGATCAAAGCGCGCTTGGCACCTTCAGTGGCCTTGCGCACAGCTTCAGGCACTTCACGCGCCTTGCCATGACCAAAACCAACACGACCCTTTTGGTCGCCTACAACAACGAGTGCCGCAAAGCCAAAGCGCTTACCGCCCTTAACAACTTTTGCGACGCGGTTGATGTGAACCAACTTGTCGGTGAACTCAGAGTCCCGCTCTTCACGGTTGTCTTTGCGATCGGAACGTTCTTTAGCCATTGTGTCTTGCCTGTCGTCCGTTAAAAATTAAAACTGAAGTCCGCCCGCGCGCGCTGCATCGGCCAAAGCCTTGACGCGCCCGTGGTAAATATATCCACCGCGATCGAACACCACAGTGGTGATGCCGACCTTGGTGGCACGTTCAGCAATCAGCTTGCCAATGGCTTCTGCTGCTGCCTTGTCTGCACCGGTTTTCTTCGCGTTCACGAAGCCCTCTTCCAAGGTGGAAGCGGCCGCTACAGTAACACCCTTAACATCATCGATGATCTGGGCATAAATGTTCTTGGAGGAACGGAACACCGAAAGACGGGGCCGCCCATTCTCGCGCCTTGCCAATGCCTTGCGGACACGGGCTTTGCGGAGCGTAATAGCTGATGCGTTGTTTGCCATCTGACTGTTCCGTTACTTTTTCTTGCCTTCCTTGCGGAAGATCTGTTCACCTGCGTATTTAACACCTTTGCCCTTGTAAGGCTCTGGCCCGCGATAGTCGCGAATTTCGGCAGCCACTTGGCCGACGCGTTGTTTATCAATGCCACTGATCACGATTTCCGTGGGCTTCGGCACCTTGATTTCAATGCCTTCTGGAACGGCATAGTTCACATCATGGCTGTAACCAAGATTGAGCTGCAACACCTTGCCAGCCAATGCAGCACGATAACCAACGCCGTTGATTTCGAGCGACTTTGAGTAACCCGTTGTCACACCAGTCACCATGTTTGCAACCAATGTGCGCGACAGGCCCCAAGAAGAACGCGCCAGCTTGGTTTGATCTTTCGGATCAACCTTGACGCCATCTGCCTGCATTTTTACCAAAACGAATTCATTCAGCACAGCCTTCAATTCGCCTTTGGGGCCCTTGACGCTGACTTGTTGTCCATTGATCGAGGCTGTGACACCTGCTGGAATGGGAACTACTTTCTTGCCAATACGAGACATAATATCTACCTCAGAACACTGTGCACAGCACTTCGCCGCCAACATTCTGGGCGCGTGCATCCGAATCCGACATCACACCCTTTGGTGTGGAGAGGATGGAGATACCCAAGCCGTTGAACACGGAAGGCAAAGTTTCAACCGATGCGTAAACGCGGCGGCCTGGCTTTGATACACGGTCGATTTCCTTGATTGCAGGAAGACCGTCGAAATACTTCAATTCTACTTCAATCTCAGACTTACCGTCTTTTTCGATCACAGCAAAACCACGAATATAGCCTTCCTTGTGCAGCACTTCGAGCACGCGCTCGCGCAGCTTGGATGGCGGAACCGTAACCTTGGCCTTGTTGCGCAAGTGGGCGTTACGAATGCGGGTCAGCATATCGCTGATAGGATCTGTCATGCTCATCGCTTTTCTCCTTACCAGCTCGACTTGACCATGCCGGGGATAAGACCCTGGTTGGCCATTTCACGCAGCGCAATACGCGACAATTTCACTTTGCGATAGAAAGCCCGTGGACGGCCTGTCAATTCGCAACGGTTACGAATACGGTTCTTGGCTGAGTTGCGTGGCATTTCGGCCAACTTCAACGCGGCGGTGAAACGCTCTTCCATCGGCGTATCTTTCTTCATCACAACCGCCTTCAGGCGCTTGCGCTTTGCATCAAACCGCTTGTTCAGCGCGCGGCGCTTGTCGTTGCGGTTAATTGAGCTCGTTTTTGCCATGGAGCGTCCTCAGTTCTTTACAGTTCTAACCATCATGCGGCCTTTTTTTGTTGCTGGCTGCGACGGAATGGGAAGTTGAATAATTCGAGAAGCGCTAAAGCTTCTGCGTCGGTCTTGGCGGTGGTGCAAACCACAACATCAAGGCCCCAGATCCGATCAATCTTATCATAATCGATTTCCGGGAAAATCAGGTGTTCTTTAACGCCCATGGCATAGTTGCCGTGGCCATCAAAGCTGCGCTCGGTCAAACCACGAAAGTCACGCACGCGTGGCAATGCAATGGTGACCAAACGATCAAGGAATTCATACATGCGGGTTTTGCGCAATGTCACTTTCGCACCAATGGCAAGATTTTCACGGATCTTGAATTGCGCAATGGCTTTCTTGGTCTTGGTTATGACGACTTTTTGACCCGCAATCTTTTGCAAATCAGAAGCAGCAACCGTCACCAGCTTTGAATCTTGTGTGGCTTCGCCAACACCCATGTTCAACACAACTTTGGTGAGGCGTGGAACCTGCATCACATTCTTGTAGCCGAACTTTTCAATCATCGCAGGGCGCACAACATCAACATAATGTTGTTGCAGCCGCGCAACATAACCCTCCGGCAAACCAGCATTGGCATCAGCCACTGGGCCTGTATCTTCTTGTGCAGCTTTCTTTGAAGACTTCGCCTTGGCAGCTGCCGCAGGCTTGGCCTTCTTATCTTCTTCAGCCATCGATCGTCACTCCTGTGCGCTTGGCAACGCGGA
>JAYVXY010000040.1:0-2468 GCA_043784785.1 Aestuariivirga sp.
ATCGATCATGCTATGGCAAGGGAACGGGCACTTGAGGCATTCAAAACAATCAAGAAGGCAGAACCATGAAACTGATCGGCATTAGCGGTGCATTACGCAAAGCTTCAACCAACACAGGATTGCTGCGGGCTTTGAAAGAGATTGCACCGGCAGGTGTGGAAATCGACATTGCAACCCTGCACGGCATTCCGCTTTATGATGGGGATGACGAAGCGGCTCACGGCAAACCGCAACTGGTGAAAGATTTGGATGCGCGCATCAGGGCAGCCGATGGTGTGATCATCGCAACGCCTGAATATAATTTCTCGATCCCCGGTGTGCTGAAAAATGCTACGGATTGGGTATCGCGCGGTGGCTCGCCGTTCAAATGGAAACGTACTGGCATTATCGGGTCGAGCGAGGGCGCTTTTGCGGGAACGGCCCGCGCCCAATATCACCTTCGGCAAAATCTGCAATCGTTGCAGGCCATTGCCATGCCGCGCCCTGAAGTATTTATCACCCACAATGAAGTGAAATTTGATGCCCAAGGCAATCTTACGGATGAAGAAACCCGCCAGCGGCTTCATCTGTGGTTCACGGCCTTTATCGAATGGGTTGAGAAAAAACCTTAACCTTTGTTTTGCTGTGAAAGCTGCGCCCAGGTGTTGGGCTGGGCCAGCATTTGCTGCAAATAATTGAGATTGGCTTCAACCTGTTCGGGCGGCAAATCGGCGCTGGCAATTTTGCGGGCTTCATCGAAGCGGCCTTGCAAGCCAACCACAAGGGCGAGGTTTTGCCTGATGCGCGGCTGGGCATCGGCCCCTGGTTGAGCCGAAGCGGCGCGCAATAGTTTTTCTGCATCAGGCAATTTGCCTTCGAGTGCAAAAGACATTGCCATGTTGTTTTGCACCGTGAGTTCGCCCGGCTTTAAGACGAGAGCCGCCTGATATTTAGCGCGGGCTTGACTGTAATTGCCCTGTTGATCATAGGCCGAGCCTAGGGCGGAAAGGGTTTTCCAGTCAGCGCCGGGTTGGGCCGCCGCGCGTTCCAACATGGTGATGGCTTCGCCAGAGCGACCTGCGGCCAATAGCTGCTTGCCGAGCTTGGCCTGTAATGGCCCATCACTGGGGTGGGCAACGGCAATGGATTTTAAAACTTCGATTTGCTGATCGGTCTGGCCCATTTGCTGCAAGCTGGTGGCATATTCAAGGCCAATAGGCACATTGCCCTGATTGGCAGCCCATTGTTGGGCCAGTTCCTGCGTGCGCTTAAAAGAACCAATAGATTCAGCTGGCGAAACTGCCTTGGCCTGGCTCAAGCTGCCTGTGGCCAGAGGATCTTCATTCAAGGTGGCGTTGCGGCTCTGGCAGGCACCCAAACCCAATGCGGCAACAAGCGCCATGGCCGTTGATAGTTTGCGGCTTTGGGCAAGGGCAAAAGGGCTTAACATGCAAAACTCCAACTTTAAAATTCACAAGATCTCGGGCAAGCATGATGCTTTTTCGTCAATAAACGATTAACCATAAACAAAACCCGCTTCGCGAAGGATGTTTCGATGATTGATGCTGCCCAAATTATTTTACTCAAACCCAGGGCCAAAGCCATTCCATTGGTGGTTATTGCCAAAGCGGATTTGGCCGGGAAGCTGAAGCAGGCAGCGCCATTTGTGAAAGCTCTGGTAAAAGCGCAGGGTTTTGAGGCGGCCCCTTTGAGCTTTCTGGCTTTACCTGATGCAGGGGGTGAAACGGCTGAAATTTGGGTGGGTGCAGCACTGGCTGATGCTGATCCTTTCACCTTGGGAAGCTTGGCCAGCCGGTTGCCCCCCGGCCATTACCGCTTTGAAAATCTGGAAGGTGATGCGGGGCTTGTGGCTTTGGGATGGTGCCTTGAGCTTTATAAATATGATCCATTCCGCAAGGCAGACCCCCGTGCGGTCACTCTGGAATGCCCCAAGGCCATAAACCTTGATGCCCTTGTCGAAGCCGCCAATGCCAGCTTCATGGTGCGCGACATGATCAACACGCCGGCCAATTTATTCGGCCCTGACGAGCTTGAAGACGCGGCACAAAAATTAGCCAAAGCCCACAAGGCCGAGATTAAAGTTGTGAAAGGCAAGGCTTTGGCCAAGGAATTTCCGCTCATTCATGTGGTTGGGGCGGCAAGTGCGCGGGCACCTCGTCTCATCGATTTTGTCTGGGGCAAAGCCAATGCGCCCAAGGTCACTCTCATTGGCAAGGGGGTTTGCTTCGACAGCGGCGGCCTTGATATCAAGCCCTCATCGGGCATGATCTTGATGAAGAAAGACATGGGTGGGGCCGCCAATGTTTTGGGGCTGGCGCGGTTGATCATGGCGGCCAAGCTTCCGGTTCGGCTGCGCGTTTTGATCCCGGCGGTTGAAAATTCAATTTCCGGCGAAGCCTTCAGGCCGGGTGATGTGTTTAAAACGCGCAAAGGTTTGACCGTTGAGATTGGTAATACTGATGCCGAAG
>JAYVXY010000041.1:0-23855 GCA_043784785.1 Aestuariivirga sp.
TGTTCCCTCCAGCAGCAGCGCCGGAGGAGGTTGAAACATGGGTCACTTCTCAATGGAAATTGATGCCCCTACTGGGTCAAATCTAAGTGGTAATCAACACCTCTTGGCTTGTTCGGCGACAGCGGCTGGATCGTCGGCCACTCAAACTCGGTCAGGCGATATAGTCCATGTGCCATGTTCAATCTCCCGTTTCGGAGATTGAACCATTCGGCAACTGATTTGCCTAAGCTCTATGAGTATGCAGCGTGGTCCGCAGCAAGTCTTTTTCTGGCCATGGTCCCTCTACTTTCCAGTTTGATACTCTCTCATAGTCTGGTTCAGAAAAAGCAGGTCAGGGCATGCCATGTTGAGTTTTCAAGTCTAGAATAGTCTCGTGCAATTTTTGCAATCCCCAATCAATAGTGCGTTCGTCACATGCTGCGTAACCCAACACGAGCCCCTGCCTGATATTATGATGGCGGTAATATTTCGACAATGGTGAAATATTGACACCTTTTTTTTGGGCTAGGCTTGCGATTTCAGTATCGTTCAATCCCTCACGTAGCAATCCGACAATTTGAATGCCGGCGCCTCCGTTGATCAGAGAAAAATGGGCAGTGAATTTTTCTTCACAAAGTTGTATGAAATATTTGCGCCGTTGCGAATAGAGCCTCCTCATTCGACTCAGATGCCTAGCCATTAAACCTGCATCGATAAAATCAGCCACTCCAGCTTGCAGAAGAAGCGAGGCATACTGCGCAGTCGAACTGAGTGCGCTGGCAATTTTGTCAGTCAAAGAGTGAGGTAAAACCATGTAGCCAAGGCGCAAGGCGGGAAACAATATCTTGGCAAATGTGCCAACGTAGATGACGCGCTCTGAACGATCCATCCCCTGCAAGCTTGGCACTGGTCGTCCATCAAATCGGTATTCGCCATCATAGTCATCTTCAATAATCCAGGCATTTTTTTCCTGAGCAATATCGAGCAATCGAATCCGTTGCTCAATTGACATCGTCATGCCGAACGGATGCTGGCATGCTGGCGTCACACAAATGATTCGCGGTTTGTTGCCGGCTGGCAGGTCGAGGTTCCACCCATCGAGATCGACGTTCAACGGAACCAGTTTGCCCCCGGCTATCAAAAATGCGGCTCGTGCGCCATAATAGCCCGGCTCCTCCATCCACACTTCATCACCTGGATCCAGCAACAATCGCGCCAGCACATCGAAGCCTGCTTGGGCGCCAGTTGTGATCACAACTTGCTCTGGCGTACATTCAACCCCTCGCGCCACTTCCAGATAAGTTGCAATTGTCTCGCGCAGTTTTGGAAGGCCTGTGACGTGATAAGTTCCAAAGAGGTTTTCGCCGCGCCCTGCGGCGCGGCGCGCCAATAGCTTGCTCCACTCCTTGTAGGGAAACGACATTGCATCTGGCATGCCCGGGTGGAATGCAAATCGACCAGGTGCACCATGATGGATGGTTTGTTGAGCCAGCAACTCGCCGCGCTTCGACAATCCAATTTGAGTTGGTGTGATGTTTGTAATGGGCAGAGATTTCCGTCCAAGTTTGACCACTATCGGGCGCGCGTTTGGACGGCTAACTAAAAAACCTTCCGTAACCAACTGGTCATAGGCGGTGATAACCGTGTTCCGTGCGATCCCAAGATCAGTGGCTAGCTCTCGTGTGGAGGGCACCTGCGTTCCGCTTTGCAAAGCATGCGTTTCAATAAGCTGGCGCAACTTTAAATAAAGCTCCCGATAAAGTGGCTCATCGGAATACCGATCTAACATTATGAGTTCGAAAGGAAATTTACCAGGCACCTAGGACCCCATTCTGGTTATCGTACAACATCAAATCTAAGTGGTTCCAAAAACATTATCAATACTGGGTCTTTTAATAGTTTCAGTTTGGCCCCCAATCTGCGCGCTCTGGTAATGACTTTCCACCACGGAGCAGGCCCCATGACTTGTAAGATCGGCATCAACCCCATCACCTGGTCGAATGACGACGCACCTGAACTTGGGGGAGACATCTCGCTGGAGACATGCCTCAAGGAAACACAACAGGCGGGTTATCAGGGAACCGAACTCGGCTTTAAATTTCCCAAGCAAAGCGCAGTACTCGGCCCCATGCTCCAAACCTATGGCCTTGAGTTGGTGTCGGGCTGGTTTGATGGTCGCATTCTGGAGCGTGAAGTTGATGAGGAATTTGAAATTATCCTGCCGCATCTGACCTTGCTCAAAGATTTGGGCGCGCACAATGTTGTTTATGCCGACACATCCCGGGGCCGCCACGGTGCCATTTTTGAACCCATCTCGAAACGCCCCAAACTTTTGGCTGAAGAATGGAAAAGTTATGTGTGAAGATTACCAAATTGGCCGAGCGCATGGCCGGCTTTGGTGTCAAAATGGCTTTTCATCACCATATGGGGACCATCGTCGAAACGGATCAAGAAATAGGTGCCTTGATGCAGCACAGTGGCGATGCTGTGGGATTGCTTTTTGATACCGGACATTGCCTGTTTTCGGGCGGCGACCCCAAATCATTGTTGGAACGCCACATCAAACGCGTGGTGCATGTGCACTGCAAGGATACGCGAGCACCCATTTTGGTCAGAGCCCGGGCGGAAGATTCGAGCTTTATGGGGGCTGTTCTGGAAGGAATTTTTACCGTGCCTGGCGATGGCTCAATTGACTATCTGCCACTGCTCCGCATTCTTGCGAATAATGGCTATGCGGGCTGGCTGGTTGTGGAAGCCGAACAAGATCCAGCAAAGGCTCATCCATTGACTTATGCAACATTGGGCTATCGCAATTTGTATCGTTTGGCCACTGAAGCCGGATTGGAAATTGCTGGCAAGAAGCCAGCTTAGGCACTGTTGAGAAATGCAGAAGGCATCGCAATGAGCGCAGTTACGTTTCAATCTGTCGGAAAATCATTCGGGCCCGTGAACGTCATACGGTCCCTGGATCTCCATGTGCCGGATCAAAAGTTCATTGCACTTCTGGGACCTTCTGGCTGCGGTAAAACGACGGCCTTGCGCATGTTGGCCGGACTTGAAAAGCCAACTGCGGGAAAGATCTTTATCGGGGACCGCGATGTAACACGTCTGCAACCGCGTGACCGGGACGTGGCCATGGTGTTCCAAAGCTACGCGCTCTATCCACAAATGTCGGTTGCCGACAACATTGGCTATCCGTTGCGCATTCGCAAAATTCCACATGCCGAAGCGAAAGCCAAAATAGCTGAAGTTGCAGAGTCACTCGAAGTCACTCATTTGCTGGACCGTTTCCCCAAGCAATTGTCTGGCGGCCAGCGCCAACGCATTGCACTGGCGCGTGCCATTGTCAGAAATCCTGCTGCGTTCTTGATGGATGAACCACTGTCAAATCTCGATGCGCGTTTACGCCTTATCATGCGCGGCGAAATCAAGCGGCTGTGCCAACGCTTGGGGGCGACCACGATCTATGTGACCCATGATCAGGCTGAAGCATTGACGATGTCGGATTTGATTGCGGTGATGAAGTCAGGAGAACTTCAACAACTGGCCCCGCCCAATGAAGTCTATGAACTCCCCGCAAATCGCTTCGTTGCTTCTTTTGTCGGGAATCCGCCGATGAATATTTTGAGCGTGCACATCAGTGAAAACAAAGTCCTGGTGGGCGACGGGGCACTTGCACTCACTCCTTCACAGTTTCAGGCCTGCAAGGCTGCAGAAGTCACGGAAATCGGGATCCGCCCAGAGGACATCACCATTGCCAGTGCGAAAGCGCCCAAGGCGGTGCCCGGGGAAATCTATGTGATCGAGCCCAGCGGCCATGAAACCCTGGTTGATGTGCGCGTTGGAAAAGAGCGTGTCAGTGTTCGCGGTCCGCGCATATTCAATGGCCGCATCGGCGAAGTCGTTGGCCTGCTGTTTGATACGAAAGATGCGTGTTTCTTCAATTCTAACGGTGTGACCGTAATTCAACGGACACAAAAAAAGGGAGATAAGAAATGAAAAAAGAAAAACAACTTAAGCAGACTGTCAGCCGTCGTGCTTTGCTGCACGGCCTGGCTGGATTGGGCCTCAGCCCAATCCTTTTAGGTGCTGCGGGCCAGCTCAGCCCGGCCAGCGCTGCCGGTAAGAAAGTGATCATCGGCGCCTTTGCGGATGGCGGTCTTACACCTTTCAAAGAAAAGATCATTCCGTTGGCCAAGGCCGCAGGCTTCGACATCGAATTTCTTGAAGACGAATATGGTGTAACGCTGGAGAAGTGGTTTGCCGATGCCAAAAACAGCGGCGGCCAATATGATCTCTATCTTTTGGATGATCCTTGGGTGCCACAATTTGGTGCTGCCGATGTTCTGGAAGATTTGGCAGGTGCTGGCATTGATGGAGCCAATGCCGACTGGGTAAAGCCGATGATCGACATGGGCTTCTGGCCCCCGCGCCAAGGTCCGCGTGTGAAGGGATTTGAATCTTCAACGCCAAAACTGATTTGCGTGCCGTTTATCGGCGATTTGCAAACCATGACCTATCGCAGTGATGTTTACTCATCCGGCGCGCCAAAAACCTGGGATGAACTGATTGCAGTTGGAAAAAAAGGTGTTGCCGATGGCAAGATCAAATATCCAGTGGTGTTCCGCGGTGTCGCTGGCAATTCGATTGTCACCAGTTGGTTCCCGGTGTTCCGCTCATTCGGCGGCCAGTTCTTTGACAACAAATGGAATCCGACATTCAACTCAGAGGCCGGAAAGGCTTCAGCGGAATTCTTCGTCGGCCCCATGAAGCAAAACGCACCGCAAGGTGTTGTGGAATATGATTCAGATCAGGAAGGTGCAGCGATCCTCGGCGGTGACGCTGGTGCCATCATCCAATATTCCGGCAACGCCTTGAAAGCGAATGATCCGACCCAGTCGAAAGTCGCTGACAAGTTGGCATTTGCTGTTGTTCCCAAAAAGGTCGATGCCATTGCCCAAATGGGCATCTTTATTGCCGGCGTTCCAAAGTCAGCACCAAACAAGGCCAACTCAATTGAGTTCCTGAAGTGGTACACCAGCAAGGAAATTCAGGGCAAAGTCGCCGAAGCTGGCATGATCCCTGTGACACGCAGCGGATTTGGCACCGCCAATCCCGGCAACAAGCTCATTTCTGTTGCACTCCAGCAGCTTGATGCAGGTGCTGAACCTCGTCCGCGCATGCCTGACTGGGCCAAGGTTGAAGAGTTGATCGGCATTGAATTGAACAAGGCTTTGCAAGCCGGTTCAGGCGGTGGTGCTGCACTTGATACAGCGGCCAGCAAGGTCAAGGATTATCTGACCCAGGCTGGCTACTACTAAAATGTTGGTGCGCTCGGTCAGCACAGTCAAGAGGTTCGGCAGGGATATCGATCAGATCCTGCCTTACCTGTTACTTGCGCCGAGCGCCCTTGTTGTGCTCTGCGTGCTGGTCTTCCCCATGTGGGATGGCCTGCGCGCAAGTTCGATGCTTTACAAATACGGCAATCCCGTCGCGTTTATCGGCTTTGATAACTACAAACGCCTGTTGACCGACGAGCAGTTTCTGAATTCCCTCTGGGTGACACTCAAGTTTGTCACATTGTCGGTGACCATCGAGACAATTCTGGGCCTGGCCCTGGCGCTTTTCTTTCAGCATGAATTTCCATTCATCCGAATTATCCGCACGGTGTTGATTGTGCCCATGGTCATCACGCCCGTCGTCGTCGCGATTTTGTTTCGCCTGATTTACGCCAGTGATGCTGGTATGTTCACGGCATTGTCTTTGGCATCGGGTGGCAGCCCGGTCCAGATTTTGGGTCAGGCTGTGCCGGCATTTCTGGGCCTTGTTGCCCTCGATGTGTGGGAGTGGACGCCGCTCATGTTCCTCATCACTCTTGCGGGCTTGCAATCATTACCGCAGGAACCACTGGAAGCCGCACGGGTGGATGGGGCAGGGGCCTGGGAGGTATTTGCCCATCACGTGCTGCCAATGCTCAAGCCGGTTCTTGCCATCGCCATGGTCCTGCGCACCATTGACGCCTTTGGTACATTCGATCAGGTGTTCGTCCTCACCCGTGGCGGCCCGGGCGAAGCCACAAGATTGCTTTCCATCCTCGGCTACGAAACTTCATTTAAATATCTCGCCACCGGCTATGGCGCGGCCATGTTTGTCACAATAGGGCTGATCTGTCTGGCCTTTGCGGTCACCGCAATACGCCTGCTGAGACGGGTGCAACCATGAAATTGGGCTGGCTCAGACTACTCGGCATCATCGTCATACTCACGGTTGTACTCGCACCCATCTATTGGCTCATCGCAACTTCGCTAAAATCCAACAAGGAAATCACTCAGGATGGCACGCTCTATCCCCATGCCATGACGTTCGGGAATTATCTTAATCTCTTTTATGAAAAACAATTTGGTAGTTACCTGCTCAATTCGCTTGTTGTCACAACGCTGTCGGTATCCATCGCGTTGATATTTGGCACAATGGGCGCCTATTGCATCGCGCGCTTCACACTGCCGTTTAATCTGGAGCGTAAGACAGGCGCCGTGTTGCTGTTGCTGCGCATCATTCCACCCATCATTATTCTCATTCCCATCTATCTCCTGATGTTGCGGTTAAGCCTGCTTGATACTTGGCTTGGTCTCATCATCACTTACACAGCGTTTAACATCACATTTTGCGTCTGGATGATGGAAAGTTTCTTTCGTGAGGTTCCTGTTGATCTGGAAGAGGCGGCGATGGTTGACGGCGACAGCAGGCTCACGGCTTTCGTTCGCATCGCTCTGCCGCTCGCCGCTCCCGGACTTGCAGCCACGACTGTTTTTGCCGTCATATCCACCTTCAATGAATTCCTGTTTGCGCTGGCGCTTACCGCAACACCACACGCCATGACCATGCCTCGAGGTACCGCTACTTTGATAGGCCGCATCGATACTGATTGGGCCTCCATGTCTGCAGCGGGCGTTTTGGGTGCCACCCCAATTGTTATTTTTGCTCTCTTTGTGCAGCGCCATCTCGTGCGCGGCCTGACAATGGGTGCCGTAAAGTGAATTTTTTAAAAACTCTAAACCTTAGGATTTATCATGATCGATCTCTGTCTTTTTGGCGCGGGCTTCATTGGCTCCGTACACGCTGCAAATCTACTCAAGCACCCGCGCATCAATTTTAAATATATCGTAGATCCGCGTCCTGAAATTACGGCCAAGTTTGCAGCAACGACGGGTGCCAAAGTAACGGACACAGCAACGGCTCTGGCAGACAAATCGATCCAGGGCGTATTAATTGCATCAGCAACGCGCACCCATGCTGATCTAATTATCGCTGCGGCTGAGGCCGGCAAAGCAATTTTCTGCGAAAAGCCGATCGATCTTGACTTGAAACGCACCGATGAATGTTTGGCGGCAGTCAAGAAGTCGGGTGTGAAATTCCAGATCGGATTCAACCGGCGTTTCGACCCCAGTTTTCACGCATTGAAGACCAGATTGAATGCGGGTGAAATTGGTTCGGTCGAACAGGTTATCATCACCAGTCGTGACCCTGAGCCAGAAACCGAAGAACAACTGGCTGGCGGCGGTGGCGTATTCCGTGAAATGACGATCCATGATTTTGATATGGCGCGCCATCTCTTGGGAGAAGAGCCGACACAGATTTTCGCAACAGGATCAAGTCTGGTTGATCCCGCTTATGCCAAGCTCGGCGATTATGACACGGCAATGTTCATTCTGCGCACTGCCAGTGGCCGCCAATGCCATATCAACAATAGTGTCCGCGCCAGCTATGGCTATGATCAGCGTCTCGAAGTTCACGGTTCAAAAGGCATGTTGCGCGCCGCCAACCGTATGCCGACATCAGTCGAACTCTCAAATAGTGATTCAATTTCTACCGACAAGCCGCATTACTTTTTTATTCAGCGTTATGCCGAAGCCTACGCCGCAGAGCTGGATCATTTCGTAACCTGCATCGAAAATAATGAAGTTCCCTCAGTGGGGGCCGACGATGGCCGCAAAGCCATGATCATTTGTGAAGCGGCCTTGGCATCTGCCAAATCCGGCCATTTTGAACCCCTCCACTTTTAACAGGAAGCCACTATGAAAATCGGAATGATAACGGACAGTCTCGGGAATTTGTCGTTTAGCGAAATGCTAAAGGCGGCAGCCGATCTGGGGCTAGAGACACTCGAATTTGCTTGTGGCAATTGGTCGTCAGCACCACATTTGAATTTGTCTGCGATGATGCAGAGCCCACAAACACGCAGTGAGTTTTTGGCTGCTGTTCGTGATCATGGCTTGTCAATTTCAGCTTTGAACTGTTCTGGAAATCCATTGCACCCGGGCCCATCCGGGGCGGCTCACCATGCGGTCACCCTGCAGACCATAGAACTTGCGAAGATGTTGGAAGTTGACCGCGTTGTGATGATGTCGGGCCTTCCTGGTGGCCCCGGTGACGCCAATCCCAATTGGATCATCACTGATTGGCCACCCGAATGCATGGAAATTCTTGACTATCAATGGAACGAGAAAATCATTCCGTATTGGAAAGAATTGGTCAAATTTTCCAACAATCATGGCATTCACAAACTGTGCCTGGAATTGCATGGTCATCAAGCCGTTTATAATGTCAGCACATTATTTCGTCTTCGCGAATCGGTAGGTGAAACGGTCGGAGCAAACTATGATCCAAGTCACCCCATGTGGATGAATGCCGATCCATTGCTTGCGGTGCGCGCATTGGGCAAGGCCATCTACTATGTCCACGCCAAAGATACACGTATCGAGCCCTATCCAGCGGGATTGGATGGCACTCTTGAGGCCAGGGCCCCAACCCGTATTTCTGAGCGCAGTTGGAATTACATTACGTTGGGCTATGGCCACGGCGAAACATGGTGGAAACAGTTCTGCACGGAACTCAAACTCGCAGGCTATGATGATGTGCTGTCCATCGAGCATGAAGATATGATGATGTCTCCGATGGAAGGCATGAAAAAATCAATCCAAGTGTTGCGAAAAGCTGCAATGAATATGATCGAGCGTTGAGGGCACCACTTACAATCATGCCCAATCTGGGTAGTGGGTCAGTTTGAAAATGGCGATAGTTGACAATTCTGGAGTATCTCTTGTTCACCGGATTTGGCCTGAGCGATGTCAGATATTTGACGCAGGATTCAACTCTTATTGTTGAATTGCTAACAGCGCCTTGGCCGTGCGCTCATCCGTAATGAGTCCGCGCAATCTTCTACTTTGCAGCACGGCGTGAATGGCTTCCTGCTTATCCTTACCACCGGCAATGGCCACGATCTGATCAGATCCGCTTCCTTTGAGCAAAGCTGAAACCGTTCGCGCCGTCAGCGCCGTTTGCAGCACGCGGCCATGCTTGTCGAAGAAGTGGCCTAACATTTCGCCAATGCCGCCATCGGCCTGAATGGCTTTGATTTCGCGCGGTTCTAACATACGTGAAACCGCGAGCGTTGCCGATGAACCGACGGTTCCCACACCAGCAATTTTCAATCCGGCCTGATTGGCGAGGTCAAGAATGTCGCGCACACCATGTTGGGCAAGAAGCACTTCCCGATCTTCCGCTGAATTTGCAAAAAAAGGCACGGGCAGCACATGGGCGCGAGCACCCGTTTTGGCGGCAATCGAATGCATGACATCATGCGGGTTGACCGCATAGTCAGGTGTGACATTGCCAAGCAGCGAAACAAACTTCACGTGTTCAACACTCATGCGTGGCAAGTGCTGCACCACAGCGGCCAATGTGCTGCCATGGCCAAGGCCAATCACCTCATGTGTGCGATTCTCAATCTCGCGACGCAGATAATTGGCTCCAGCAAGGCCAAGGGCACGAAGCGGCTGGCCCTCTTCCTCCAAGTCTGGTGCAACAGTGCAAAAATCCAGCGCGAAACGGGTGCGAAGCTCATTCTCCAGCTCCACACACTCCACAATGTCACCCTCGATCGTGATTTTCACGTGGCCCTCGGCCAAAGCACGAGCAATCAGGCGATGCGCCTTAACCGAAGTCAGGCCCAAACGTTCGGCCACAGCGGCCTGAGTCAAGCCACCTTGATAATGCAACCAGGCGGCACGGATGGCGAGGGAACGTTCGTCGTTGGCCTGTGTCACGATGTTTTCGATTCCATGGCGTCAGATGTTCAGGTCTTTGATGCCGGTGTCAATATGCGAAGCCCAGAATGCCACACTTTCTGCTATCTGGGGGATAACTTCGCGATCGTTCGGCTCGCGCTCTTTGAAGGAAAGCTCCAGGCAAATTTCATTGTCTTTAGCAGCACCAGCCGCAAAAGCGTCGAGCAGCGGCTTGGGCTGGATGCGCCCCTTGGCGTTGAAGGCCGCCGTAAAAGGCCGGTGGCCGCCCTTGTCCATCAGGCTTTGCTTGATGTGGATAATAGGCGAAAAAGGCGGAACCGCACGCGCCCAAGAATAGGGATCATAATCATTTGGGTTTGTGCTGGTCACATCACCATGGTCAATATCCGCCATCATCCACATGGGAATGGCCATGTTGACGGCTGTGAGGCGCTTCTGCAGTGCAATGCAAGAGGCAATGGTGTCGCCAAATTCGCGGCCAATGCTCATCGGCTCCCAAAATACATATTTGAGACCTGCTGCTTTGGCGTGTTCCGCCACTTCGGCCCAGCAGTCGATGGCAATTTGGGTCAGGTCTTCGCGGCGTTTGGCATCGTCAAAGTCTTTATAGGTGAAAATGGCAAATTGTGTGCCAACCGAAACTCCACCGAGATCGCTGATGATATCGGCAAAGGTCTTGAACCAATCAACATAATAGCGGCGCACGTCCTTGTCAGGATGGCCGAAATGATTGAGGCGGCCATATGGCCCGGTCATGCCGGATGTCACGCGCACGCCCGTGCGCCTCAACGCCTTTGCCATTGCCCGCGTGAGGCGGTGGATCACGGGCACCGGCCAAGACGGATTAATAAATTCATGGGTCAGCTGCAAATCACGCAAGCGCAAATCACGCGCCACAGTGTTGATCAAGTCATCGGGGTCGGCGAAACGGTTGACCAGTGGGTTCGTGTTGAGCGAAAGCGTGAGTGGCATGATGTTTCCTTAGGCACTGACTCGGGCGCAGTTTTGCTTGAGCCAATGGTCGAGATCACTGCGTTCGACTTCGGTAAGCCGAAGGTCTAGCTTGGTACGGCGCGTGAGAATGTCATCAGTGGTTTGAGCCCATTCATGGGCCACAAGATAATTGACCTCTGCCTCGTAAAGTTCGGCACCGAAATGATGACCGAGATCGGCTACGGTCCTTGCTTTGCCAAGCAGCCTATCGGTTCTTGCCCCATAGCAATGACCGTAATGCTGTAGCAGATCACGCGGCAAGAGAGGAAACTCACCACGCAGCATATTGAACCAAGATTCATAATCCGCATTTGCAATTTCGCCGCCGGGCAAAGTTGCACCCGCCGTCCAATCCCGGCCCATTTTGGGGAAGTAAGGGGCAAGCCTTTGCAGCGCATGTTCCGACAATTTACGGAAGGTCGTTATCTTGCCGCCAAATACGCTGAGCAGGGGCACACCACCGATGTCGTCGAGATCAAAGACATAATCGCGGGTAACGGCAGAGGGGTTCCCCTTGCCATCATCAAACAGTGGCCGCACGCCTGAATAGGAATGCAGCACATCTTCGCGGCGAAGCTTTTGTTTGAAATAGCGGTTCACTGCAGCGATAAGATATTCAATCTCTGATTCATCAATTTTTACATCTTCAGCTGCACCGGAATAGGGAATGTCTGTCGTGCCGATCAGTGCCTTGCCGTCTTCATAAGGGTTGATGAAGATCACGCGCTTATCTTGGTTCTGCACCAGATAGGCTTGCTGGCCATCCCAGAATTTTGACACGATGATGTGGCTGCCCTTCACCAAGCGCACACCACGGCTGGACTTGGCGCTGGCCACGCGGCCTAACACATCATTCACCCAAGGCCCTGTAGCATTGACAATCGCCTTGGCAGTCACCTCGCGCTGGCCTTGAGAATCATTCAGCAAGACCTTCCATTGCCCATTCTCGCGTCTGGCACTCATGCAGGCTGTGCGCGTGAGAATCTTGGCACCACGTTCCGAAGCGTCAAGTGCGTTGAGCGCCACAAGGCGCGCATCATCCACCCAACAATCGGAATATTCGAAGCCCTTGGTATACTGCGGCAGGATAGGAGCGCCCTCAGGGTCCCGCCTCAAGTCCAATGTTCGCGTACCTGGCAGGCGCTTGCGGCCCCCGAGGTGATCATAGAGAAAAAGGCCCAGCCTTACGAGCCATGCTGGCCTATCATTTGGGCTGTGGGGCAGCACAAAACGCATGGGCCAAATGATGTGGCAGGCGGAATTGAGCAGAACTTCCCGCTCGATCAACGCTTCCCGCACCAGGCGGAATTCGTAATATTCCAGATAGCGAAGACCGCCATGTACCAACTTACCAGAGCGCGAGGACGTGCCTTGCGCAAGGTCGTCCTTTTCACACATCAGCACTTTGAGACCACGACCCGCCGCATCGCGCGCAATGCCTGCGCCATTAATGCCTCCACCGATCACCACGAGATCAAAATCATCGCGCATTGTGGAGGGGTGGGGCGATTCAGTCACAGCTTTACGATTCATTTCTGGACCCCGGCGCGCAGGTCAGCGAGTCCTTCCCAAACAGGAGAAAGTTGTTGGCGAGTTGTACGGTAGACTTCAAAAAGCCTGCGATAATGAACGGCCTGGGCCACATCAGGCACTTCGGCATGGCCAAGGAGTGGTGTAACCCATTCCGCAATGCAGGTTTCCATGGAGGGATAGGCCCTGATGGCTACGGCGGCCATCATGGCGGCACCAGCAGCACCTGCCTCTTCACGCGCAGAGACGCGCACGGGTGCGTCAACGGTGGCAGATAGAATCTGGCGCAGCGCCTTGGACCGGGCCGCACCGCCTGTAAGTCGCAGCTCCTTTGGCATGTCACCCATCATGGTGTAGCAATCGCGCATGGCCAACCCCAAACCTTCGACCACTGCACGTACAAGATCGGCATACCCATGTGAGCTTGAGAGCCCGGCGAAATTTGCGCGGGCCGCGGCATTTACAAATGGGCCTCTTTCTCCTGCCTCGGATATATAAGGATGGTAAAGCAAGCTACAGGGAGCAGATCGCGCGAGCCAGCCATCTATGCGCTTCACGAAATCGCCATGCGAGGCTTCGTGGCCGAAGTCCTCCATCACTTGTCGGCCAAGGCGCAGCACCCAATCGAGATTAAGCGTAGCCGCCATGCTAGATTGCACTTGGGTGACGATATTTTTTGCCGGTAGCGGGATCACATAGCCGGTACCCTCGGCATTGAGGAAAACATCCTCGGTTTTGACAGCGCGCATGTGCACGCCGGTTGAGCCGATCACCGAACAGGCGACATCCTTGTCACCAGTGTAAACACCAGCGCCAAGTGCTGTCATCGCCATATCGACATAAGCGAGCGTGACAGGGGTTCCAGATTTCAACCCAGTCACAGAAGCGGCTGAAGCTGAGAGCGGATGGGTTTTCTGGCTGCCATCAATGATTGGTGGCAACAAGTGGCGCTGGTTGGTGAGGCCGAGGGCCGCGATCACGCCATCATCATATTGCCGATTTCGGAAATTGCCGAAAGTGAAACTGGCCTCAGAAGGATCGGTGGCGCGGATGCCTGTGAGATTGAGATAAAGCCAATCCTTGCAATGCAGGGCCACCTCGGCCTTACTGAGAATTTCTGGCATGGTGGCCAACATATGCGCAAGCTGGCTGCTCTGTTGGCAGGTATTGAGGCCTGTACCGGTTGCTTCAAAACGGGCGCGATTGTTCGGTGAAGCAGCGAGACGATCAACCGTCGGCGCAGCGCGCGCATCAAGCCAGAGCCAAGCGTCAGTGACAGGTTGATCATTCTTGCCAACCAGCCAAGTACCATCGCCTTGGCCAGTGACAGCAATAGCCACCGTGCGGGCGGCGAGGTTTGGAACTTTTGCGACGAGATCCCGCAGCGCCTGGGCACAGTCAGCCCAGGTCTGCGACAGCGATTGTGTGGCCGCACCTTCAGCCGTTGTAGCATAGCTATTGGTAATTAAAGTGCCATCGATCTGATGGCCGGAAAGGTCGAAAGCCACGGCCTTGATGACGGAAGTCCCGGCGTCGATGCCGATGATTACGTCTGTTGCTGGCACTTGGCGTGGCATGAGTTTCGACACAACGCTCCCTTGGTCTTGTTAACTGTGGCCCAAGTGCAGAGGCTGAATACGCTCTCGCAAGAGACACAACATACAATTTAAGACAGTAATTTATTTTTACTGTTGTTTATTATTTCATTTCACTCTCCACCTGTCAATAAGCCGATTGGATTAGACGGATGTGTTCCTCAATTAAGCGCTGTTAGAGGCGCGCTGCAATACTTACTCCGAGACCCAGGAAACATCTTCATATCACATATATTTCGCACATTTAATCCCGATTCTTAGCTTCAATCGCAATTTGGTGCTGCCCTGCACTGAATTACCTTTAGATTTTGCAACTGCAAAATGCATATGATTTTTTGCTATGTTGCAAAATAAACTTTTCTTTGTAAAATATTTATAAATATCTGGATTGACTTGGATTGAAATTTACTCCACTGTACGAAAATAATTACCATAAAATTGAAGGCAAAAGGTACCAAAAGAGTGCCGGCTTTAGCAGGGAGAGAATCTTTGATTTTTTTTCGCAGATTTCGGGCTTTGCGGTCTAGCGAATTGTTACAACGTCTCTTTGCGTGGCAGGACTCGCGTGGAGTTGTCGCATCATGACTTTGAACCAGACTTCCGCCGCATCGCCCAAGCTGAACAAGACCCTCTTGTTCGCTGGACTGGCCGCGGCGGTTCTGATTGGCGCGATTGCCGCCAGCACCAAAGTTGTGGTGATTGGCTCAGTTGGCGATGTGCGCAAGAAGGTTTTTTCGAAGGAAGAATATGGTGCAGCCACCTTCCCCGATGTGCAAAAGTTTGTTGTCGACCACGCGGTGGACGCCAAAGAACTCGCGATAGCCATTGCCGCTGACCCCATCGCTGCCGGCAAGAAATATGGTGTTGAGACGGGTACGGGCCCGGTGATCCCCGTCACTTTCATCGGCCTGGCCGGAGAAGCCTCTTCCGGTATCTATAAAGTGGCCGTCGACGGAATGGACGGTATTTTGGTACGCGTTCAAACCGGCCCTGCCGTCAACGGCACCGAACTGCGTGATGCCTCCGGCGCCATCAAGTTTGGCCAGTTCACCAACCAGATCGAATTTCAAGACGCAGGCTCAGCCATCAACAATGAGATGAAGAAGCAGGTGTTGTCGCCACTGGACACCACCAATCTCGCAAGCAAGACTATTAAAGTGACGGGCGCCTTCAAGCTCATCAACCCCAAAGGCTGGTTGGTGACGCCGGTGAAGTTCGAAGTGAAATGACAATGAGCAGCGCCTCTCAACCAGCGGCAGACACGTCAGGGCCGGGTGACACGGTGGTTCTGGAAGCGCGCCATGTTTCCAAATCCTTCGGCAACATTCATGCGCTCAAAGGCGTGAACTTCGCGGTTCACAAAGGCAAAGTAACGACGCTGTTCGGAGAGAATGGTGCTGGCAAGTCCACGCTGATGAAAGTTCTCTCTGGAATCATCCAGCCCTCAGGCGGCGAGATTGTTCTGGATGGCGTAGCCGTCGCTTTCACCTCCAGCACGGATGCGCGCAACCGTGGCATTTCTATCATCCATCAGGAACTCAGCCTCGCACCGAATTTGAGTGTGAGGGACAATATCTTCATGGGCCGCGAAATTGTGAAAGCTGGCCAAGTGGATTTTGCGGGGGAAGAACGCCAGGCGCGCGCCCTGATGAAAGAGCTGCAGCAGGAGATTGACCCCCTCACGAAGGTAGAGGACCTGCGCCTGGGCCAGCAACAGATTGTGGAAATTGCGCGCGCGCTTTCGGTGAATTCTCGCATTCTCATCATGGATGAGCCAACCTCGGCGCTTTCCGCCACGGAAGTGGAGGTGCTGTTCAAAGTGGTACGTGACTTGAAGAGCCGTGGCGTTTCCATCGTCTACATTTCACATCACCTCGAAGAGGCACTGGTAATCACTGACTACGCCGTGGTGCTGCGCGACGGCACAATGACAGCCTATGCCCCGCGCAAGGCGATCAACCTTGAATGGATCGTTCGCAACATGGTGGGTGAGAATTTTGATTTGGGCTCGCCACCCACCGGCCATGACATGGGTCAAGTGGCACTGTCCATTGAAGATCTCACGGTCCCTGCCAGGGGCAGCGCCGATTTTAATGTCGTGGATCATCTTTCGCTTTCTGTTAAGGCTGGCGAGATTGTCTGCATTTATGGCCTCATGGGCGCTGGCCGCACCGAAATGTTAGAATGCGTTGCTGGGCGATTGAAAGCCAGCGGTGGTCGCGTGTTGCTGCAAGGACAGGATATTTCACAGCTGAGCATTGCCGAGCGCATTGGCCGGGGCCTTTCGCTTGTGCCTGAAGACAGGCAGCGCGATGGGCTAGTACAAACCATGAGTGTAGGCCAAAATCTCTCGCTGGCTTCCATCCGCTCCTTTGTAAAGGGTGTTTTTGTTTCCAATTCCGATGAACAGAGCCTGATCAGCAAATCTATCAAACAAGTCCACATCAAAACCGATGGCGGCAAAGCGGCCATTGGCTCTCTCTCGGGCGGCAACCAACAAAAAGTTGTGATCGGCAAAATGATGGCCACCAATCCCAAGGTTCTGCTGTTGGATGAGCCAAGCCGTGGCATTGATGTTGGTGCCAAGGGCGAGGTGTTTAAGCTGCTCGCCGAAGGCGCCAAGCAAGGGCTGGCGGTCATCTATTCAACTTCTGAAGTGGGTGAGTGTTTCAGTGTGGCGCACCGCATCATCGTGCTACGCCGTGGGCGAATCTCGGCTGAATTCAGTGCTGATACCACCAAGGAAAAAATCATGGCAGCCTCTGGCGAAGCCAAGGCGGCATGAGGAAACAGGGCAATGTCTGACGTAAAGAACATGAAAATGAGTACACCGGCAAAGGCTAACAAGTTGGACTTGGGTCATCTGTTCCTTGAAGGTCGCGCTTTCATGGCGCTGATTGCAATCATTGTCGTCTTCTCTTTCCTGTCGCCCAACTATTTCACGCTGAGCAACTTCCTCGTCATGGCCTCGCATGTGGCGATCTATGGCTTGCTTTCCATCGGTATGTTGCTGGTGGTGCTGAATGGCGGGATTGATCTTTCGGTCGGTTCGGTAATGGGGCTTTCAGGCATCATTGCTGGCTATCTGATGCAAGGCGTTGAGTTGAAAGCGCTTGGTGTCATTCTCTATGAGCCAGTATGGGTGGTGGCGCTGCTCACTTGTGTGGCAGGCGCATTGTTGGGTGCCGTGAACGGTGTGCTCATCGCCTATCTCCGTGTGCCGGCATTCGTGGCGACACTGGGCGTGATGTATATGGCGCGTGGAGTGGCTCTCCTGATCACCAATGGCCTGACTTTCAACAGCCTCGGCGGCAAGCCGGAATTGGGCAACACGGGTTTTGACTGGTTAGGGTTCAATCACTTGTTTAGCGTGCCAATTGGGGTTCTCGTATTGGCGGTTCTGGCAGCACTTACGGGCCTTTTGCTGTCGCGCACGGCTTTTGGACGCTGGCTTTATGCTTCGGGGGGCAACATGCGGGCAGCGGAACTTTCTGGTGTGCCGGTCAAACGCGTTCAGATTACAGTTTATATGCTCTCTGGCGTTTGTGCTGCCATTGCCGGCCTTGTGCTTTCCTCGCAGCTTACGTCCGCAGGCCCAACCGCTGGCACCAGCTATGAACTCACGGCCATCGCGGCCGTGGTTGTTGGCGGCGCTGCGCTCACAGGTGGGCGCGGCACTGTGCGCGGCACCATGCTGGGCGCCTTCGTCATCGGCTTCCTGTCCGACGGTCTAGTGATCATCGGTGTCTCATCTTATTGGCAGACGGTATTTACCGGCGCTGTCATCGTTCTCGCGGTGTTACTCAATTCTATCCAATACAGCGGGGAAAAAAGAACCGCCTGAAAAGGCACACAAGTTTCGTTCGCGGGGCCTACGGGCTTTTTTGCAACGGAAAAAACCGCCGGCACGCCGGCACAAAAAGGAAACTCAAGGAGAATAAAATGTTTAAATCAGGAATGCGCCTTTTCCTCGCCGCCGCCGCTCTCGGTACCATGCTGAGCACGGCTGCTTATGCCGATGGCGGTTTGATCTCCATCATCGTGACTGACCCGGCCAATCCCTACTGGCTGACTGAAGGTAATGTAGCCAAAGCCACTGCCGAGAAGATGGGCTATACCGCCAATGTATCGGCTCACAAGGGTGATACCAATGCCGAGAGCCAGATGATCGACACAGCCATCACCAACAAGTCTGTCGCCATCATCCTCGACCCAGCCAATGCCGACGGTTCCATCGGGGCCATCAAGAAGGCTATTGCTGCCAAGATCCCGGTGATTCTCGTCAATGCCGAAATCAACCAGGCAGGCTTGGCTTCAGCCCAACTCGTTTCGAACAACGCGCAAGGCGCAGCTCTCGGCGCCACCCAGTGGCAGAAGGCTATGGGCGACAAGGGCAAATATGTTGAGCTGTTCGGCAACCCTGCTGACAACAACGCTGCCACACGCTCCAACGGCTATGAAACCGTCCTGTCGCAATATCCTGATCTGAAGAAAGTTGGCAAGGAAGTGGCAGATTGGGATCGTACCAAGGGCCACAATAAGATGCAGTCTCTGCTGCAAGCTAATCCGGATGTGAATGGTGTGATCAGTGGCAACGATGAAATGGCATTGGGCGCCATCGCTGCGTTGAAGGAAGCTGGCAAACTTGCCAACGTCAAGGTTGGCGGCTTTGACGGTTCGCCAGATGCTGTTGCAGCCGTAAAAGCAGGTGAGATGCAATACACCGTGTTGCAGCCTGTTGCCGTGTTCTCGGAAAAGGCTGTTCAGGAAGCTGACAGCCTGATCAAGACGGGCAAGACCGGCGCTGACGCAGAGAAGCAGTTGTTCGATTGCGCCTTGATCACCAAGGACAATGTGGACAAATATACAGCGCCATTTACGCTCTCCAAGTAAGTGGAGCAAATGGGCGGGTACCATTCTCCCTTTGTCGCCCGCCCTCTCTTCACCGCCGGGGTTTGATCGTTGTTACTCAAACTCTGGCTTCTGACATTTAAGCGCAAAAACCCATGCCCAGCCTGCTTGGAATTGACTGTGGACTAACCGTCACCAAGGTGGTGGTGTTTGATGTTGATGGATCTGTCCTTTCCGTCGCTCGTCGTCGCATTCCACAACTGATGCCGAAGCCACATCATGTGGAGCGTGACATGCATGCTCTTTGGGCGGGCACAGTTGAAGCCATTTGCGAGGCTATTGCAAACAGCGGCAGGCCAGCCGCCGATATTGTTGTTGTTGCCGCTACAGCCCATGGTGATGGGCTATATCTGATGGATCGCGAGAGACGTCCGCTGGGGCACGGAATTCTATCACTAGATAGCCGTGCGGAAGAAATCATATCGGATTGGCAAGCATCGGGTAAGAGCGTGCGAGCGCTTGAATTGACCGGGCAAAGTCCAGCAAGCCCCGCGAGTTCATCACTGTTAGCCTGGATCAAGGTGCATGAACCGGAGCGCTTTGCGCGGATCGGGCATGTGCTATCCTGCAAAGATTGGCTGCGTTTCTGCTTGTGTGGCAGCATCGGCACCGACCGAACTGAAGCTAGTGTTTCCTTCACAGATGTGAATACTCAACTTTACAGTTATGAGGCACTGGAGCTTTATGGTTTATCTGATTTAAGACCAGCCCTGCCGCCCATTGCAGAATGTGCAGATATTGTTGGTCAGGTCACGTGCGAGGCTGCCGCCACGACGGGCCTTGTAACGGGAACACCTGTGGCGGCTGGTTTGCATGATGTTACCGCCTCTGCCTTGGGTATAGGCGGCCACAAGCCCGGCATAGTGGCGGTTGTCGCTGGCACCTATTCGATCAATCAGGTGGTGTCATCCGCTCCGGTAATTGGCACCGACTGGCTGTGCCGCAATGCGGTTCAGCCTGGTCTGTGGAACAACATGTCAATCTCTCCGGCCTCGTCTGCGAATTATGATTGGTTTCTTGATGCGCTCTGCAAATCTGAACAGATCGCAGCAGCGCAGAAGGGCAATTCCGTCCATGAAGCCATAGCGGAAGAGATCAATGCGGCTCTCTCCAAACCCTCCTCGCTGCTGTTTCACCCCTATCTCTTCGGCTCCCCCTTTGGCGGCGAGGCCAGCGCAGCCTTCTTCGGCCTGCGTGGTTGGCACGACAGAGGCACAATGCTTCGCAGCGTACTTGAAGGTGTGATCTATAATCACCGCATCCATATTGACTCTCTGAAGACGCGCTTTGAATTTAACAGCGCCATGCTGACGGGCGGGCCTTCGCGCAGCGCCGTGTTCAACCAGCTTTTTGCTGACATTATCAATATGCCTGTGACCGTGACGCAGACGGAAGAGGCCGCCGCCTGGGGCGCTGCCCTTTGTGCAGGCGCAAGTGTTGGGCTGTTTGTCTCGCCATTGGCTGATCCGCGTGACATGGCCGCGATGAGCAAAACTTATCTGCCTGATGCCGAACGCGCGGTAACCCATGATAAACGTTTCCTGCTTTTCCACGCTATGGCTGAGGCGATGAAGCCCTATTGGCCGCAGCTTGAAGGCCTGGTCGAAAAAGTTTGATCATGGCGCGCAAATCAACACTCAGCAACGAATTGGAAAGCCAGAAGAAGCGCTTGGTAACGTTGCTGAGCGCTGGTGTTGACGTTCTGATCATCGGAGCTGGCATCAACGGAGCTGGGCTGTTCCGCGACTTGTGTGAACAGGGCATTTCTTGCGCTATTATCGACAAGGGTGATTTCGGCGGGGGTACAAGTGCGGCACCATCGCGCCTCATTCACGGTGGCCTCAAATATCTTGAAACGGGTGAATTGGGGTTGGTGGCGCAATCGACTTATGAGCGCAACCTGCTGCTCAAAAACGCGCCCCATTGTGTGCAGTCACTGGAAACAGTGATCCCGATTTTTTCTTGGGCCAAGGGCGTTGGGCCAGCACTGAAAACGCTGTTTGGTTTCAAATCCAAGGCACGTTCGCGCGGGGCATTGCTGATCAAAACTGGTCTTGCCATATATGATTTTTATGGTCGGCGCGCGCGCATGATGCCACGCCATGCTATGTGGAGCAAAGCGCGGACCTTGCGGGAAATTCCGGCGCTGACGCCCGAGATCGTTGCGGCCGGCACCTATTATGACGCGGCCATTGCAAGGCCAGAGCGGCTGGTTTGGGAGCTAGTGCAGGACGGCCTTACAGCCCAGTCGCAATCGGCTGCGATGAACTACACCTCATTGCTAACTGGGGATGGCGGCACCCTGATGTTTGAAACACAGGACCAATTCCGCTTCACGCTTAAGCCAAAGATCGTGGTCAATGCCGCTGGCCCTTGGATTGACGCGGTAAATACAAAACTTGGCGTACCTTCCAAAATGATTGGTGGCACCAAGGGCTCGCATATTCTACTCGATCACCCTGAGCTGCTGCGCCAGCTCAAGGGCCGCATGATCTATTTTGAATCAAACGACGGGCGCATCTGCCTTGTTTATCCCTACGAAAACCATGTGATGGTGGGCTCTACTGACCAGAAAGCCGCAAGTCCGGATAGTGTAGTCTGCGAGGATTGGGAGATTTCCTATTTCATTGATGCATTGCACAATTTGTTGCCCGGCATGAAATTCAGCACCGACCAGATCATTTACGCATATAGCGGCATCAGGCCGCTTCCCGCATCTGATGTAAAGAGCGAAGGCTTGATCAGCCGCGACCACTCTGCGCCTGTGATGGAGGCAATGGGAGACCGGAGCTTCCCAATTATTTCGCTGGTGGGTGGCAAATGGACAACGTTTCGAGGCTTTGCGGAAGAAGTAGCGGATCAAATTCTCAAGCGCCTGACACTTGTGCGTTTGAAATCAACCAGCGCACTCTCCATTGGCGGTGGCCGGGATTTCCCAAAAGACAAAGAGAATTGGGTGAAAGCCTTGGCACAAAAAGTCTCATTGCCAGAGGTCGATGTGCAACTTTTGTTTGACCGCTATGGCACAACTGCAGCCAAGATAATTGCAAGTTTGGCGGGTGAGGGATTGGGTGAAAGACTGCAAGACGCACCAGATTATTTCCTTGCTGAGTTTCGCTATATGGCGGGCGAAGAATTGGTGCAAAGTCTGGCCGATGTTGTGCTGCGCCGCACGGTGCTGGGCCTTGGCGGGCATGTGAGTGCTCGGGATTTGAGTTCCGTTGCCGATGTTCTGGGTGAAGAATTGGATTGGACGACCAGCCGCAAGGCGCGTGAGTTGGAAAACTTGTTCACTCAACTGCAGGCCCGGAATCGTATTCGCTTTGTGAATGAAGGCGTGGGCAAGGCGACGCTAAGTGACAAAATGGTGGAGATGAATTGATAGTGCGTAAAATTCCGTGGATTGGGACAAGTTGGAAGATGAACAAGCTGCGCGCCGAAGCGCAAACATTTGCCCGTGAGTTGGCGACCTCGGCTGTTGCACAGACGCAAAGCTGTCAGCCCTTTGTGATCCCACCTTTCCCTTACATTGCCGAGGTGGCGCAGCTTCTTGCAGATACGAAAGTGAAAGTGGGCGCGCAGAACATGCATTGGGCGGGTCAAGGTGCATGGACGGGCGAGATCTCACCATTGATGGTGAAAGACTGTGGCGCTACGCTGGTTGAGCTTGGCCATTCCGAACGCCGTACCCATTTTGGCGAAACCGACGAAACCGTAGCGCTGAAAACCCAAGCCGCCCTCAAACACGGTCTGACGGCGCTGGTTTGCATTGGTGACACCAAGGCGGAATATGATGCTGGCCAAACCGCCGCCGCGCTTGAAAGGCAAGTGCGTAGCCTCCTCAAATATGTGACCAAAGAAGCAAAAGGCAAAGTGATCATTGCTTATGAGCCTGTGTGGTCGATCGGTGAGGGCGGCATTCCCGCCACACCAGAATTTGCCAATGAGCAGCACATCGAGATCGCAGAGCTGGTGAAATCTCTCACTGGCGGCGGCCTGCCCATTCTCTACGGCGGCAGCGTCAACCCGCAGAACTGCGTGGCGCTGGCCAGCCAATCTCATATTGATGGCCTGTTCATCGGGCGCTCGGCCTGGGATGTGAAGGGCTATATCGGCATCATCAACGCAGTCATGGAGACATTAAAATGAAAATCGCAGTTGCAGGTGACAGCGCGGGCAATCCGCTGGTGGATGTAATTGAGGCCCATCTCAAAGCCGTGGGCAAACATGAGGTGACGAACCTCAGCGCCAGCGGCTTCTATGCCGATCTCGCTTCCAGCGTGGCCAAGGATGTGTTGGCCGGCAAATATGACCGCGCTGTGCTCTGCTGTGGCACGGGCATTGGCGTGGCCATCTCTGCCAAT
The DNA here is from genome assembly GCA_043784785.1 of Aestuariivirga sp. Lineage (GTDB taxonomy): Bacteria > Pseudomonadota > Alphaproteobacteria > Rhizobiales > Aestuariivirgaceae > Aestuariivirga. The sequence continues at coordinate 23,461 of JAYVXY010000041.1, forward strand.
AAGGTTCCTGGCATCCGCGCTGCGCAAACGCATGACACCTATTCCGCCGAACGTGCAGCCAAATCCAACAATGCGCAGATTATTACCATGGGGGCCCGCGTGATTGGCCCCGAATTGGCCAAGTCGATCGTGGACGCATTCCTGGTTTCAGAGTTTGACCCGATCGGTTCATCTACCGGCAATGTCGATGCTATCAACAGGCTGGACCTCAATCGAAACGCCTAGTGTCGATCAACCATACTGGATCGCAAGTAAGCCAGCCTTCATCTTAGAGCCAGGCATTGGATGTTGCGGATAGCCATGTTCAGTTCTGACCGTTTAAAAGCGCCACACATCATCGATTGATATTATAGTCGGCGGTCCCTGTTCTTCGAGGCGGGTTCCCTGCTTTACTG
>JAYVXY010000042.1:0-8173 GCA_043784785.1 Aestuariivirga sp.
TAAGCGGCGCCCAGCCAGCGATTATGTCGCTAGATGATAATAATAATGCCGCAGATGTTAACGGCATATGGTTGGGCGGTGGTCATGGCCACAAAATGCTTGATTGCGCGTGCTTCGTCAAGAGTTGACCATTCGCAGGGTTGCCATGCCGTTTACGGCATAGTGGGCAGCTTATTCTGCTGATAGCTTTGCGCCATGAATCAATCACAACATCGCAGCGGCTTATTTCTGGTGGCTTTGGCTCCTTTGGCATGGTCGCTATCGGGCTTGTTCACGCGGTCAATTACGGCTGATTTGATGACGCTGCTATTCTGGCGCGGGCTGTTTTCAGGCACTGCAGTTTTTGTTGCCTTCTTCTTGATTGAGCGAGGCCAAGCTTGGGAAACCCTTAAAAAGCTGCGCTGGCCCGCCATTGGTGTGGCCGTGCTTTCGGCGTTTTCGATGATCACCGGCATTGGCTCATTGCGTTATTCCAGCATCGCCGACGCCATGGTGATTTATGCCACGGTGCCCTTTATCACGGCTGGATTGGCCTATCTGGCGATGGGTGAGAGGCCCACACGTTCCACTTTGATTGCCAGCGTGGTGGCGCTAATCGGGGTTTTGATCATGCTGGCCGGGGCTGGTTTTGGCGGTTCGATGTTTGGCAAATTCTTGGCCTTGATGATGACATGCGGCATGGCCGGGTTTTCAGTATTGCTGCGCAAATATCGTGATGTGCCGATGCTGCCGGCCATGGGGGCTTCGGCCTATCTCGTCACATGCTTTTCTTTTTGGTTCATAAACAGCTTTAATGTTTCAACGCATGATATTGTTTTAATTGGCTTGTTTGGTGTTGTACAAAATGCGCTAGGTTTGATTTTTTACACCATCGGCTCGCGCCGCGTGCCGGCAGCCGAGGCCACTTTAATTGCGGCCTTGGAAGTTCCGCTGACGCCTTTGTGGACATGGCTGATTTTGGGCGAAGTGCCAGCTGGCCCCACCTTGCTGGGCGGGGCCGTTGTGCTTGCAGCCTTGTTTGGTCATATTCTCAATGAGCTTCGCGGAAATGCCAAGGTCGAACCCGAAGGGTTTCAGGCTGGGCCTTAAAAACCGAGGGTGAAGAGGCTGTGATGAAAAGAGATACGTCGGTAAGAGTTTTAGCCGGTCTCACTGCCATCGTGGCATGGAGCGCGCTGCTGCTGCAGCTGGTTTTGATAATACAGAAGATGAGCGGTGATGGTGCAAGCGTTGCGCAGGCCATCTGGCGCTTTTTGGGATTTTTCACGATTCTCGCAAACTGTGCTGTTGCAGTGGTGGCCACTGCCATGGCGGCGCGGCCATTATCCATCATGGCCAAACCGAATGTGCGCTTGGCCACGGCCACGACCATTTTCATTGTAGGGCTGGTTTATTCAGTGGCACTTCGGTCAATTTGGCAGCCCACAGGTTGGCAAGCGGTGGCCGATCATGCTTTGCATGATGCCACACCAGTTCTATTTTTATTGACGTGGTTTTTATCAGCGCATGGCCAATTGCAATGGCGCAGCGCTGTTTGGGCGGTGGTGCCCGGATTTGTTTATTTTATCTATGCCTTGATCAGGGGTGCGGCAGATGGGTGGTATGCCTATTGGTTTTTGGATCCCGCTTCCCTGCCCCCAGCGCAGATGGCAACCAATGTCGCCATGTTGCTGTTGGTTTTTCTTGGTGCCGCCCTGGTTCTTGTCGGGTTTGACAAATGGCTGGCAGGCAGAGTTAGTCGCTAGACAGTTGCGGCGGTTTGACCAAACAGGATTTTCTTTTCTTCATCCGTCATCGGTTTGGCATAGGATGGCCCAGCTGCGGCATAGGCTTTCACCACGGCCGGCCGCGCCTTGATGGCCTCAAACCAGCGCTTCAAATGCGGAAAGTCTTCCAGCTTTTGCTTATGGTTTTCATGCGGCACGATCCAAGGGTATGAGGCCATATCTGCGATAGAATATGCGCCTGCCACAAATGCGCGATCAGCAAGCCGCTTATTCAACACCCCATAAAGGCGGTTGGTTTCCTTGGTGTAGCGTTCCATCGCGTAGGGAATTTTTTCCGGGGCATAGACGTTGAAGTGGCCGTTTTGGCCAGCCATCGGGCCAAGGCCGCCTATTTGCCAGAACAACCATTGCAGAACTTCCACACGGCCACGAATATCGGCAGGGATGAATTTGCCGGTTTTCTCGGCGAGATAAAGCAGAATGGCGCCGGATTCAAAGACGCTGATCGGCTTGCCGCCATCGGCTGGTGCGGTGTCAACAATGGCTGGCATGCGGTTGTTTGGCGATATGGCCAGAAATTCTGGTTTGAATTGGTCGCCCTTGCCAATGTCTACCTTATGGATTGTGTAAGGCAGGCCTGCCTCTTCAAGAAAAATCGTGATTTTATGGCCGTTTGGGGTGGGCCAATAGTATAGGTCAATCATCGGTGGAACCTTTTTGTAATTGTTTAGATTGCAGATATAGGTGTTCTTTTTTGGCGATCAAGCGGCATTAATTGCAGCCATTGTTTCCAGCGTTTCGACACAGGCGGCGGCGGCCTCCCTGCCCTTGTTATGGGCATCGTCGCGGCTGCGGGCTTTTGCCTGTTCATCGGTATAGGTTGTGATGATGCCAAAGGTGATGGGCATTTTCGATTGCAGTGTCGTCTGCATCAAGCCGATGGTTGCGCCCAAGCTGATAAATTCAAAATGGGCCGTATCGCCCTTGATCACGCAGCCCAAGCACACCACGCCATCATATTGTTTTGACTGGGCCAAGGTTTGCGCGATGAGCGGAATTTCAAACGCGCCGGGTGCCGGATAAATATCGCCTTCGGCCACCTTGATCTCCTGCTCGGCCAGATAGGCCAATGCACCGCGCTTGAGGCCTGAGGTCACTTCCTCGTTAAAGCGGCTGACAATAATCGCGATGCGGTAATTCGATTTGGACATGGTTTAATTTCTCGCTTTTAATTCAAAGGAATGGCCCAGCTTGTCGCGCTTGGTGGCCAGATAGGTGGCGTTAAAGGGATTGGCTTCGATGACCAGTGGGCGCTGCTCAACGACATTGAGGCCAAGGGCTTCGAGGGCCCGAGTTTTTTCGGGATTGTTCGAAAGCAGCGTGAGTTCTGAAACGCCCAGCGCTTTCAGCATGTGGGCGGCAGCAGAATAATCACGCGAGTCATTGGCAAAGCCTAACGCGGTGTTGGCTTCCACTGTGTCGTGGCCATGATCCTGAAGGGCATAGGCCTTGATCTTATTGGCAAGACCAATGCCACGGCCTTCCTGATTGCGCATATAGACCAGCACACCGCCCTCACTTTCTGAGATCATGCGAATGGCGGTTTGAAGTTGTGGGCCGCAATCACAGCGCAGCGAGCCCAAGGCTTCGCCGGTGAGGCATTCGGAATGCACGCGCACCAGCGGGGTTTTTGGCAAAGGGTATTTCACGATGGCCAAATGTTCTGTGCCATCAATGCGGCTGCGAAAGGCATGCACCCTCAGCGGCTCATCGGCATAGGCTGTGGGCAATTCGGATTGAGCCACTTCGTCAATCAATACTTCAGTTTTCAAGCGGTGCTTGATGAGTTCCTCGATGGTCAAAATCGGAAGATTGTGGATTTTGGCAAATTCTTCCAGCGCTGGCCTTCTGGCCATTTCGCCGTCATCGCCCATGATCTCACAAATAACACCTGCGGGGGCAAGGCCAGCAAGCCGCATCAAATCAACTGAACCTTCAGTGTGGCCAGCACGTTTCAACACACCGCCTTCGGCTGCACGCAGCGGGAAGATGTGGCCAGGAGAAACAATATCATCGGGTTTCGCATTGGGATTGATGGCCGCTGCAATGGTGCGGGCGCGGTCGAAAGCTGAAATGCCAGTGGTGATGCCTTCGCGGGCTTCAATTGAAATTGTGAAAGCGGTTGAGCGGCGCGCCTTGTTGCTGGCGGTCATGGGCGGAAGATTGAATTTATCAATCTGTTCGCCCGTCATGGTGAGGCAGATGAGGCCACGACCGTGCTTGGCCATGAAGTTCACCGCTTCTGGTGTGGCAAATTCCGCGGCCACAACAAGATCACCCTCATTCTCGCGGTTCTCATCATCGACAAGAATGATCATGCCGCCGTGGCGGAGGTGATTTAGAGTTTCTGGTAAGGTTGACATAGGCGCTCCACATATTTGGCCATCACGTCAACTTCGACATTGATGGCATCGCCGACTTTTGCGGCAAATAGGTTGGTGTGTTCCCAAGTGTGGGGAATGATGGTGATGGCAACGCGGGTTGCGCCGCCCTCAACTTCGTTAAGGCCATTGATGGTGAGGCTGATTCCGTTGAGAGCGATCGAGCCTTTCTCAACGCAATAGCGCGTCAGGCTTTGCGGCAGATCGAACGCAAGGCGGTAAGCACCATCTTCTGGCGTGATCGCATGGAGCACAGCTTTGCCATCGACATGGCCTTGCACCATGTGGCCAGAAAGCCTGGTATTGAGGCTGACGGCGCGTTCAAGATTGACGTGACTTCCCACCGCTATCTTATCAAGATTGGTACGTGCAAGGGTTTCAGCACTGGCAAAAAAATCCGCAGCGCCGCCACTGGTAAAAGACGCAACCGTGAGGCACACACCGTTCACGGCTATGCTTTCGCCCAAGGCCAAATCAACAAAACCGGTTGCGATCTTGCATTGCAAAGCGCCGTTATCGTGCGTGGCTTGCGTCACCTGCGCCACACGTTCAATGATTCCGGAAAACATTAGACCTCTCTTCCAAATTTTGTATTATGGTGATTTGATCTTCGTCTGAATCTGATTGCGCGATCAAAACATGTTCATCCCACAACCCGCTGTCTAAGATCATTTGCGTTAAGGTGGAGCCGGATTCGACCAGCACTTCGAGCGCACCTTCATGGGCCAATTGCTGCAAGGCTTCGTTCAGGTTGTCTGCAAATGAAACCGCAAAGCCGCGCTTCGTAGCCGCATCAATATAGGATTGTGAAATGCGGCGGCGGCGATCAAACAAAACCAGTTTGCGGTGCGTGTTCGGAAAGTCAGGCACCAAGCGCACAGTGAAATGTGGATCATCGGCGAGAACTGTGCTCGATCCGGTGATGATGGCATCAGCCCGGCGGCGCAATGTGTGGGCCAGAATAAGCGAAGATTGCGATGTAAAAGTCTTCTGGCCCTTTGGTGGAACCATGCTGCCTTCCCGGTTGATGGCTTGTTTGACTGTCATCCATGGCAGGCCTTTGGTTACGCGCTTGGCAAATGGCCCAACCAAGCGCTGCAATTCTTGTTTCAACTGCGGAGCATCCGCCATGTTCAAAATCTGGACATTCAGTCCGGCATTGCGCAAACGGTCAGCGCCACCGCCTGCAACATGCGGATTAGGGTCGGCCATGCCGATCCACACTTCGCGCGCCGAAGTGGACAAGATCGCTTCCGTGCAAGGTGGCGTGCGGCCGGTGTGGTTGCAGGGCTCTAAGGTAACGACCACAGTGTGGATGCGATCAACAAGACCCGCCTCATGGCACTGTTTAATCGCCATAGCCTCCGCATGTAGTTGGCCAGCTTTCTGATGGGCCGCTATAGCGAGTGTATTACCGTTCACATCGAGAAGCACACAGCCCACGGGTGGGTTTGGAGCAGTCGCCCCTTCAAACTTTCGAGCTTCCGAAAGCGCAAGCGCGAACGCTGGCAAGATTTTTGCCGCAGTGTTTGCTTCCTGTCTTTCTTTTATAAGTTTCATGCCCTCGTCTCGTCAAAATGGTGACGTCAACAGGGCGAATAACGCAGCGCGTCAAGCCCACCTCCAAAAGAAGGTGCTTTCCGCGCGTCATCATTGTTCTCTTTCATCCGGACTATACCGTCGGCCCCGGAGTTTAACCGAGTCTGCTGACCTTAAGCGAAACAAGAGTTTCGCTTAAGCGCTCGCGGGCTGATGGAGTTTCCTCCAAACACCGCCGGTGGGGAGTTACACCCCGCCCTGAGAACGTATTATTGTTCCATATAGTGATCAAACTCCGGAACCGCAAGGCGGTTCCGGAGTTCAAACTTTATTCGGCAGCTTCTGCCGCTTCCTCGTCTTCCCAAGTTTTGGGGCGTGAGGCCATTTCCTTTTTCAACTCTTCGGCCACAAGGAATGAAAGCTCCAAGGCTTGCGCTGCATTGAGGCGCGGGTCGCAGAAGGTGTGATACCGATCATTGAGATCTTCATCCCGCAAGGCGCGCAGGCCACCAGTGCATTCGGTGACGTCCTTGCCCGTCATTTCCACGTGGATGCCGCCGGCGTGCGTGCCTTCGGCCTGATGCACACCCATGAAACGGCGCACTTCAGTCATGATGGCATCGAAAGGACGCGTCTTATAACCCGATGTCGCCTTGATGGTGTTGCCATGCATTGGGTCGCATGACCACACAACCACCCGGCCCTCACGCTTCACAGCCTTGATCAAATCCGGCAGGTGCTTTTCAACCTTGTCGGCACCAAAGCGGGCAATCAAAGTAAGGCGGCCTGGCTCATTCTCTGGGTTGAGAACGTCGATCAACTTGATCAGCTCATCTGGCTTCAGTGATGGACCGCATTTGAGGCCAATCGGATTCTTGATGCCGCGGGCAAATTCGACATGGGCATGATCAAGCTGGCGCGTGCGATCACCAATCCACAGCATGTGGCCGGAGGTGGCATAATAATCGCCGCTGGTTGAATCGACCCGGGTCATCGCCTGCTCATAGCCAAGCAATAATGCTTCATGGCTGGTGAAGAAATCAGTCGAGCGGAGTTGCGGTGCGGTCTCAGCCGTGATGCCGCAAGCGCGCATGAAGCCCAGCGTTTCGGTGATCCGGTCAGCCAATTCCTGATATTGCTCTTGCGCTGGTGAGTCCTTCAAATAGCCCAGCGTCCATTTGTGCACATGCTCGAGGTTGGCATAACCACCCTGAGCAAAAGCGCGCAGCAGATTGAGGGTTGCCGCCGATTGGCGGTAAGCCATGATCTGGCGCTCTGGGTCTGGCATACGGCCAGCCAGGGTTGGCTCAGAATCATTGATGATGTCGCCGCGGTAAATCGGGTATTCCACACCATCAATGGTTTCAGTTGGCGACGAACGCGGCTTGGCAAATTGGCCCGCGATGCGGCCCACTTTTACAATCGGCTGGCCGCCCGCGAAGGTCAGCACCACCGCCATTTGCAAGAACACCCGGAAAAAATCGCGAATATTATCAGCCGAATGCTCAGCAAAGCTTTCGGCGCAATCACCACCTTGCAGCAAAAAGCCCTTGCCTGCCGCTACATTAGCCAGCTTGCGCTTGAGTTTGCGGGCCTCACCTGCAAAAACCAAGGGCGGAAAACCAGCCAAACGGGCTTCCACAGTTTTGAGTTTTTCGAGGTCGGCATAGTCCGGCATCTGCATCACCGGGAATTTCCGCCAGCTATCAGGTGCCCAATTCGCGTTCATTTCATTAACTCCAATACTAAAAACAGCCCCTCAATATAGGCTTTTGTGATCTAATTATCCAGCGCCACTGATTGCCGCAGCAAATATGCGACGAAATTTTAACGAATTAACAATAAAACCATGCTTTACGGGGCGGCGGAACGTGTCGAGGATTACATGTACGACTGGCTATGGCAAATTCAATGGACCGAAGTCTGGGCGTTTTTAACGTCTGGTCACCCTTCGCTCGTCCAGCAATTATTGGTCATCAACACCGCATTCATCGTGTTTATTGTGATCATGCGGATCAGGCGAAAACCCAACCCCCGCCATCGCACGCATTATTTTACCCAAGAGCTATTGCTGTTGTTCAATCTCATCGTTTTATCGGAAGATCAGTTCGTGCCATTTTTCCAAACACGCATTGAACCCTTTATCTATCGGTTCAACCATTGGGTTTTATAGGCTATTTATTTCTATCGGCAAAAGCTTCGGTGGCTGAACGATAGGCCACCTGTTTGTCTACGCTCCAATAACGCAAATCATCAATGCGGATGGGTGTGCCCGAAACGGCACAGCGCACAAATTCGCCCTCGCGAATAATTTGAAAATCTCCATCGAGATATTTCAACTTGGCTTCGCGTTGCGTCGGCAAAATGGGATCGATAAAGTTCATACTCTTCAGATAGTCCGTCTTCGCTGCAATTAAAAGAGCGAGCCTTGGGATTTTTTCGGTGTGGCGGTCACGTTCAAGCGGC
>JAYVXY010000043.1:0-8152 GCA_043784785.1 Aestuariivirga sp.
TCGCCGATCAATCCATCCACCATTACCACTTTGCCATCATCAGCCGTGACAAATGTATCGTCCACGCAGCCATGATAGCAGTGATTGAAAACCAGAATCTTGTTGCGACCGGTGATGGCTCTGGCCCAGCGCAACACGGCGCGGTTGGCATCAGACGCTGTGGCCGTCACCTGCCAGAACGGCAAACCGAAACGATCCTCCAGCAACGCGCCCACTTCGACCGCATCACTCGAAGGCAGCATGGTGGTGAAACCATTATGGGCCTCAGACGCTAATACGTCAGCCAGCACCTTGGGCGCATGGCCAAACATGGCACCCGTGTCACCCAAACAAAAATCCGTATACTGATGATTATCGGCATCGGTCAAAGTGCAACCCTGCGCCTTGTCCACAAACAGCGGGAAGGCCAAGCCCCAATCCACCATCCAATGCATGGGCACACCACGCAGCCAATGCTGTGAAGCCGAAACGGAAAGTGCGAAGGATTTTGGGTTACGTTGGACATAGAGCTTTTCTTCTCGCCCCAACATGGCCTGAATGGCACTGTCCGTTATTTTTGACTTCACGATAGCCTTGCACGTTGTTAAAGATGGCCAGCTTGTAGCTGGGCGGCAGACTTAAACCAACCCCCTCGGTTTGCAGCGCACCAATTAAGGAACGAACGATGAATCGAATTGTCTATGTGAATGGTGAATATGTGCCCGAGAGCGAAGCCAAGGTCTCGGTTTTTGATCGCGGCTTTTTATTCGCCGATGGTGTTTATGAAGTCACCCCCGTGATTAATGGCAAGCTGGTGGATTATGATCCGCACATGGAGCGCTTGGATCGTTCGCTCAAAGAACTGAAGATGGCCTGGCCTTGCAACATCGTTGAAATGACGGCGATGCATAATGAGTTGATCAAGCGCAACAACCTCAGCGAAGGCATCATCTATATGCAGGTCACACGCGGCGTGGCCGACCGCCAATTCAATTTTCCCAAAGATATAAAATCATCGCTGGTGGCTTTTACGCAAGTGATGAAGCTGGTCGATAATCCCAATGCCAGAACTGGCGTGAAAGTTGTGACCACGCCCGATATTCGCTGGCTGCGCCGCGATATTAAATCGATCATGTTGCTCGCCCCCGTGCTGGGCAAGGAAGAGGCGTATCAAAAAGGTGCGGCCGAAGGTTGGATGGTGGAAGATGGCTTTGTGACCGAAGGCACATCGTCGAATGCCTACATTGTTGTCGCCGATAAAATTATCACGCGGCCACTCTCGAATAGAATTTTGGCCGGCTGCACCAGACGCGCGCTGTTCCGCTTGGCCAAGGAACATGGCGTGGTGATTGAAGAACGCCTGTTTACACCCGAAGAAGCCTATGCCGCTGATGAAGCGTTTTTATCATCCGCCTCACAATTCGTGATGCCGATCACCGAAATCGACGGCCACCGCATCGGCGGCGGCCAACCAGGCCCAGTGGTTCGGAAGTTGCGCGAGATATTTTTGGAAGAAGCGCAGAGGTAACCCACCTCTGAAACAAACTCCGTCTTATCCGTCATGCCAGCGCAGGCTGGCATCCCGCTATCCACAGGCTCGATAGAAGAAGCGGGACCCCAGCCTCCGCTGGGGTGACGGATTTAGTAATTAGTTTAATAATTTAAAATTAAATAGCTTTTATTTCCTTTTTTACTTGACAAACATATAATATATTCCTATATCAAACACTCTGATCCCAAACCCTTGGCCCCTGATCAAGGCAAAGGATCAGAACGGCAGGCCGCGCCTATCCGAGACGTCGGATAAGGCAAACCCTGCCCCGCTGTTTGACATTGTGAAGTATTTTTTTGGGGTGGAAAGCCACCCGAGACAAAGCCCGCGTTTGGGCTATTGGAGCCGATGATATATATAGTTCTGTATATGAATTGTACCTATTCCATACATATCGCCCAAGCTGGGCTACGAAATTATGTCTCGAAAAATGCTTAACTTCTCCCTCCCCAACACTTGGGGAGGGCGGGGTGGGGCTGACTGCCACGAGTTCAATTGCTAGCACTTTAACTCGCGGAAAGGGCCCCTTCCGTCCGCTTCGCGTCCACCTTCCCCAAGTGTTGGGGAAGGATGAGGCAACTACCTCTGCTTCGTCTTCCAATCCGGATTGATCCATGGTTCTTGATTTGATGGTGGCAGCATCGGCTTACCCAGAATGTGATCACTCGCCTTCTCGCCGATCATCATTGTTGGTGCGTTCAGATTGCCGTTTGTCACTTGCGGCATGATGCTGGAGTCGACCACGCGTAACCGCTCCATCCCGATGACGCGGCATTCGGGATCGACCACCGCCAGCTTGTCTTTCACTGACCCCATCTTCGATGTGCCGCAGGGGTGGAAGGCGCTTTCGCAATGTTCGCGGATGAAGTCGTCGATCTGTTCATCCGTTACCGCGGCAGGGCCTGGTTGGATTTCTTCGCCGGCATAGAGCTTCATCGCGTCTTGTTTAAAAATCTCGCGGGTTAGGCGGATGCAGGCGCGGAATTCGCTCCAGTCATCTTCGTGGCTCATATAATTGAACAAAATCTTTGGGGCCTGCCACGGATCATTATTCCGTATACGGACGAAGCCACGTGACTTGGTGCGCATCGGCCCCACATGCACCTGCATGCCATCACCCGCAAAGGCCGCCGTGCCGTCATAGCGCATGGCGGCGGGCAGGAAGTGATATTGAATATCAGGATATTCAATGCCCGCCTTATGGCGGATGAAACCGCAAGATTCAAAATGATTGGTGGCGCCTAAACCTGTGCCAAACAGCAACCACTGCGCGCCGATCATGGCTTTTGAAAACAGACCCAAATCACGATTGAGCGAGACGGGCTGCAAACAGCGCAGCTGCATATAGATTTCCAAATGATCATGGAGATTTTCGCCCACACCAGCAAGTTCATGCGTTTGGGAAACGCCTGCATCCTTCAGCACCTGCCCCGGCCCGATGCCAGAGAGTTGCAGCAACGCTGGTGAATTAATGGTGGAGGCGGCGATGATGACTTCGCGATTGGCCATCGCCTGAATGATTTTGCCGCCCAGCTCATATTCAACGCCAACGGCCTTTTTGCCATCGAGCAAAATGCGCCGTGCGCGTGCACCGGTTTGCAATTTGACACGTGCATTTTTCAGCGCGGGTTTCAGATAGGCATTGGCGGCTGACCAGCGCAGACCATCATGCACCGTCATTTCCATTGCGGCGAAGCCTTCCTGCTGGTGGCCATTATAATCTGTGGAAATCGGATAACCCGCTTGGCCTCCCGCATCAATGAAAGCTTGATAAAGCGGGTTTTTGCGTAAGCCCTTTTTCACATACATCGGGCCATGATGGCCGCGCCAGTGAGGCTCGCCACCTTCGACATTTTCCATGCGCTTGAAATAGGGCAGCACATCGGCAAAGCCCCAGCCTTCAGCACCCATATCGCGCCAAGTGTCAAAATCTCGTGCGTGGCCGCGCACATAAACCATGCCGTTTATCGAGGATGATCCGCCCATCACCTTGCCGCGCGGGGTGACCAGTTTGCGGTTATTCAGATGTGGCTCAGGCTCTGACTCAAAGCCCCAATTATAAAGCTTCATGCTCATCGGATATGACAACGCCGATGGCATTTGAATGAGCGGCCCGCGATCCGTGCCGCCAAATTCCAGCACGAGGACCGAGTTCTTGTGGTCTTCGGACAAGCGCTTGGCCATGACCGAACCCGCCGAACCTGAACCGACAATGATAAAATCAAAATTTTCCAAAATACTCAGCCACCCGTTGATCAATGGGATTACTGGACGCACCCAAAAGCGATGCCGCGATTTTTACGACACTTGTTGCGCTGCTTGCGGCACGGCCTGAAAACTGACACTCTTGGCATATGCTTCAGCTTCTGGAATGATGGAACTTAAGTCGAGGAAAATGCTTTATGTCGAAATTACTACAGGCGGATGAGCCTCATCCAGCTGAGATTATCAATGAAACAGGCGCATCGCCCTTTGTTTTGATCTGCGAACATGCATCCAACATTTTGCCCAAGAGTTTGGATACATTGGGTTTGAACGAGGTTGATCTGAAACGCCATATCGCTTATGATATTGGCGCGGCTGGAACCGCCCGCCTGCTTTCACGGCTGCTTGATGCGCCGTTGATCATGCAGCGCTATTCGCGCCTGGCCTATGATTGCAATCGCCCGCCTGAAAGCCCCAGTGCTATGCCGGAACTGAGCGAGATATTTGAAATTCCCGGCAACAAGAACTTGATTCCCGAAGCGAAAATCGCCCGCATCAGTGAACTCTATCGCCCATTTCAAAATGCCATTGCCGAGGTTTTGGATCAACGCGCAGCGCGCAACAAGCCCTGCATGTTGGTTTCAATCCACTCTTTTACCAAAAACTACAAAGGCAAGGATCGCAACGTCGAATTGGGTCTGCTGTTTGATCGTGATCCATGGCTGGCCAATATTCTGGTGAAAAGCTTCCCCGATACCAACACGCAACTGAATGAACCCTACGGCCCAAAAGACGGCGTGATGCACCTATTGAATTTACATGCAGCCCCGCGCGGCTTGCATCACTTGATGATTGAAATTCGCAATGATCTCATTGAAACTGAACGTTCACAACAACTATGGGCCCAACGCCTATCGGTACCGCTGAAGCAAGCGGCAACAAAACTGGGAGAAAACAAAAAATGACAAACGGCATTTATTCATTGGATGAATTGAAAGCGGATGTGAAAGCCGGAACGATCGATACTGTGGTGGTCGCCTTTGTCGACATGCAAGGCCGCTTAACTGGCAAGCGTTTTCACGCGCAGTTCTTTGTTGATGGTGGCTATGAAGAAACCCATGCCTGCAATTATCTGCTGGGCGTTGACATCGAAATGGAACCCGTGCCCGGTTATAAGGCGACAAGTTGGGAAAAGGGTTATGGCGATTTTGTTTTGAAGCCCGATATGTCGACCTTGCGCAAAACACCGTGGATGCCAGGCACGGCCTTGGTGATTTGCGATGTGCTTGACCATCACACCCATGAAGATGTGCCGCATTCTCCCCGCGCGATTTTGAAAAAGCAGCTGAAGCGCGTCGAAGCCATGAAGATGAAGGCCTATATGGCGTCTGAATTGGAATTCTTCCTGTTCGATGACTCATTTGAGACTTGCCATACCAAGGGCTATCGCAACATGAAGACCTCAACCTATTTCATTGAGGATTATGGCGTGCAGCAGACTTCAAAAGAAGAAGTTTATATGCGCGCTTTGCGCAATGGCCTGGCAGGGGCTGGCATTCGCGTTGAAAACTCCAAAGGCGAATGGGGCCCGGGACAGGAAGAAATCAATGTGAAATATGATGAGGCCTTGGCCATGGCAGATACCCACGCCATCATCAAAAATGGTGCCAAAGAAATCGCTTACGGCCTCGGCAAAGCCATCACCTTCATGGCCAAGTGGGATTATGGCATGGCGGGCAATTCCTCGCACATCCACCAATCATTATGGTCGGCCGATGGCAAGACCCCGCATTTCTTTGACAAGGCGGGCCATCACGGCATGTCGGAAATGATGCAGCATTATCTGGCAGGGCAGCTGGAACACGCATCGGAACTCACCTATTTCCTGGCCCCCTATATCAACTCCTATAAGCGCTTCATGGTTGGCACATTTGCGCCCACCAAGGCGGTGTGGAGTTTTGATAACCGCACGGCGGGTTACCGGCTTTGCGGCGCAGATTCAAAGGCCATTCGCGTTGAGTGCCGCGTCGGTGGTGCTGATCTCAATCCCCATCTCGCCTTCGCGGCGCTGATTGCGGCAGGCTTGGACGGCATTGAAAAGAAGACGAAGTTGGAACCGGTGTTTGCCGGTGATGCCTATAGCGCTCAACAAAAACTCCGCGAGATTCCAAAAACCCTGCGCGCTGCAACCGAACTTCTCGACAATTCCAAATTCCTGCGCAACGCCATGGGCGATGATGTCATCGACCATTATGTGCACACCGCCAAATGGGAACAATTTGAATTTGACCGCCGCATCACCGATCTGGAATTGAAGCGCGGCTTTGAACGTTATTGACACACATAAACACACATATTAAATTATGTGTGTTTATTGGAGATGAAGATGGGCAAATATGAACCACTCGGCCAGTTCCTACGCAAACAAAAGCGTGATCGCATTCCCATGACTTTTGCTGAGATTGAGCGGGTGTTGAACACCAAACTACCTGCATCCAAAAACAGTCGAGCCTTTTGGAGCAACAACCCGGACAATAATGTGATGACGCGCGTGTGGGTAGAAGCAGGATTCGAAACCGAAGATGTCAGTCCTCAATCTAGCAGTCTTGTTTTTCATCGCAAAAAGTCAAAGCAACAAAAAAAGAGCGATTGGAACAGCATTTATGGTTGCATGAAGGGTATGGTGACCTTTTCGCCTGGATTTGATCCCACAGCACCAGCTTACTCAAATGAGGAGTGGCAGGAAGTTGAACGCGAGTGGTCTGAAAACTGGGACCGCCTAATGCAACCATGAGTCCATCAAACCTTCTGCTCGACACCTGTGTTATTCTCTTTGCGCTTGAAGGAGCGACGCTGCGTGCCGAAGCCGTCACTAAAATTAGGGAGGCAGGCAAGGCGGATTCTTTGTTTGTGAGCCCAGCCAGCGCTTGGGAAATTGGCAAGTTGGTGGCCGCCAACAAACTCCGACTCCCCATCGAACCGCTGGCCTATTTTGAGGGATTTGCATCAGCTCAGGGCGTTTCAATTTGCGATCTGACGCCCGAAGTCATGGTGCGCTCGTCGTTCTTGCCCGATCTGGTTCATAGGGATCCGATGGATTGCATTCTCATTGCGACCGCCCGTATCAACAACTACACAATTGTCACCCGCGACCGCGCAATACTCAATTACGGCCAACAAGGCCATGTTAAAACGCTTGCATGTTAACAACAGGAAAACCTGAATGACCATTCCAAATCGCAACATCAATTTTCCCACCGCAATCAAATTCGGCTCTGGCCGCATTAAGGAACTGGCTGATCACTGCAAAGCTGTCGGCATCGAGCGCCCGCTGTTTGTAACCGATCCTGGCCTCGCCAATATGCCCATGGTGCAGGCAATTATTGATGACGTAAAAAAGGCGGGCCTTGCCATTCAGGTGTTTTCTGATGTGCGCCCCAATCCGGTTGAGGCCAACATCATCGCTGGCGTGAAAGCTTACAAAGCTGGCATGCATGATGGCGTGATTGCTTTTGGCGGCGGCTCGGGCCTCGACATCGGCAAGATGATTGCACTGATGCATGGTCAATCGATTTCCGTGTTTGATCTGGAAGATGTGGATGATTGGTGGACAAGGTCCGATGCCAGCCGCATCTCCCCCATCATCGCTGTTCCAACGACAGCGGGTACGGGCTCTGAAGTGGGCCGCGCCGGTGTTGTCACCCACCCAGCGACCCATGAAAAGAAAATTATTTTTCACCCTGCCATCATGCCGAAAATCGCGATCCTTGATCCAGAGCTGACGGTGGGACTGCCCGCCAAATTAACCGCAGCAACTGGCATGGACGCGCTGGCCCATTGCATCGAAGCCTATTGCGCGCCCTTCTATAATCCCCTCGCCAAAGGCGTTGGGCTTGAAGGCATGTTGCTGGTGAAAGACAATCTGGCCACCGCTGTTAAAAAGCCAAAAGATTTGGATGCGCGCGGCAATATGCTGATGGCTTCGACCATGGGTGCGACAGCTTTTCAGCGCGGACTTGGCGCAATTCATGCGCTGTCACATCCCTTCGGCGGTTTATATGACGCGCATCACGGCATGCTCAATGGCATCATCATGCCTTATGTGCTCAAGGCCAATCGCAAGAAGATCGAGAAAGATATTGAACGCGCCGCCGCTTATCTGGGCATCAAGGGCGGTTTTGATGGTTTCATGAAATGGGTGTTGGCCCTGCGCAAAGAAATCGGCATTCCTCATGCGTTGAAGGACATCGGCATTGATGTGAAGCGCCTCGACGAAGTAGCCGCCATGGCGATTAAGGATCCATCCGCCGGTGGCAATCCAATCTTGTTCACCGAGAAGCAATATAAAGCGCTGGCTAAGAAGTGTGTGACGGGTGATCTCTAAAATAATATGCGCAGCCGTACCTCAATCAACAT
>JAYVXY010000044.1:0-8092 GCA_043784785.1 Aestuariivirga sp.
TCCGTCATAGTGGTATCCAGATACAAAAAAAGCGGGCCCCTCGCGGGACCCACTCCAATTTCCGATTGCTCGGCTATGTGAGTGAATTTCGTGATGGGGATATAGGGGGTTTGGGGAATTTGTACAAGGTGGAAAATAGTTCTTGACTTTGTTCCTATTAATAGCTATATAAACCTATAATAGGAGATTGAATGGATGTTGGCTTTGGGATTTTTGGTGGTTCTAACTGTTTCGACCAAGTTCGGTAAATTAGCCCATACGATTGGCATGTTTGATGAAATCAATAACTTCTTTCATCCGCAAATTCAAATCCAGAACCGAAAAGTCGGCATCGGCCTTAGTAGCTTCGTCCGCAATTTTGACTTTGCTAAAGCCAACTTCAACAATTTCGTTGGCCTTGTTGATATAAGCGAGAGGATGATCCCATTCTGTTTCGTGTTCGATTCCCTTGGCCAATTTCTCAGCACCTTTATGCACATTAGTTACAGCAACACGTCTCGTCTCATAAGGCAGGTAATTTTCAATTTCCTTGCCCGCGGTGACCCATACGATACCGCCACTTTTCTTTAACTCATCATGTAGTCGTGTTTTTGACCCATTGAGGACTTCATCTGCGCCTCGTTTATCACTGTCCATGATTAAGACAGCAAAGCGATTAATTGGCAATATCTTGATGAACTCTTCAATTTCATCGTCGCTTTCGACCTTGTCGACAGCCGAAAAATTACTCAGGACTCTGCCACCATAAACAGAATATGAGAAATGCCAGCCTTCTTCTAAATCAGGTGCCAACTTCTTAAGCCAGTGATTTAAATAGATACGATCTGACGGCCCCTCCACCCAGATCAAGCAATTGGACTGTAACAAGTCACTTGGCCGATACCCCAACCGATGGCAAACCGCTCGTCGGTCTTGGTCGGTCAAAGGCATAGATATCTTTGATTGTCCATTTTCGAGAGCTACACTGATGACGCAGGCATCAACCGCGTCCATGATGTGCGCTGAATGAGTAGTGATAAAATACTGGTTTGAAGTTTCCTTCTCAAGATAGTGCATTATTTGGCGCTGCAACTCAGGGTGAAAATGCAGTTCCGGCTCCTCGATGCAAATGACTTGGTTTTCAACTAGCGTTGCCCGAGCGGCCAGGAGAATTGCTTGATAAACACCAGTGCCAAGGTCTTCAATTGGAAGGTATTTGCTGTCCCATTGAAAGTTGATCGTATCCTGTGTAGCGGGAACTTCAAGATTGATAGTCTCATCTCGCATAACGGTGCGCACGAAATTTTGAATCGTAGCCCATTTGGACTTGTCACCCACGGCAGAGTAAATTGGTCTTTCGAGCAGAGCCAATTCCCGAATGAACGTTTTTGCGTTTTCAGTCGCATGTCCAAACTCTTCTTCGTAATTTGGCAGTGCAGTTTCTACCTTACGTCCTGCGGGAATGGTTTCAACCGAAAATGAATTCGCTGCGTGTGTTGTCGCTATGCTCAATAATTGTGGAATCCAATGCTGATTCGCTGAGCCCCCATGCTGGCCCAGAGCGATTTGCCACAGAGCATGCAAACTGCCGCGAGACTCTTCAGCATCTACAAACGACCCCGCTTTGAACACCTTGCCGAGGTCAAGGCCATGACCCTTTGCAGCGATGGGCACCCAAACATAATCAGGCAGTGTGGGTTCATGTTCAATAAACGCTTTTAGGAAGGAAATAGCCAATGGCCGTGCCCGCGCACTCTGCTGGCCTGTTCCAAAGAACTTTTGAAGAAATTCACTCGTAATTGGCACCAACACCCAAACAACATTTGGTGGATAAGGCGATCCTGTCTGAGGTTTATCCCGAGGATCGTGCTTAAAGTCATTTTGGGGAGAAAGATATTTCGATACGATTCGTTTCAAATATCGAGCAATATTGGATTTCCCACTGTTATTCTCGCCAATTACGATATTAAACTTCCTGAGGGGGCCCACAAACTGCGGGTCGTTTCCGAAGCTCCTAAAATTGGAAATGCTGAATCCATGAATTTTTAATTCTTGCATTTCCAATTCCGCCATGTTGCACCCTGCCTGCCGCAAATAACCTATTTAGATGATCATTTGAGCATGCCTTGTCAATAATGATACACTGTGCGATTTGGAGCGCCCCTATTTCCACGCGGTAGACCAGTTGGCAGTCGATGCGCCTTGACGACCAACCGAAGAAATTTCCGCGTAGTGGTACGGGCGATGGTTTTATGGGTTTGCGTTTCCCCAAATCGGCAAACTCAGCACCACCGAAAGGGCGATCATGGCAAGGCACACGCGCTGGAAGGTTTTGGGGCTGGCCAGGCCGAACATGCGTGTGCCTAGCCACAGCCCTGCGCCATAGGCGGGCCCGCACAACAGCGCCAGCCAGAGAACATGGGAGGTGATCAGCCCGCCCGCCACATAGGTGATGGCTGTCATCACTCCGGTGCCAACAAAGAAAATGATCGTGGTGGCGCGCACATTATCGCCTTCGCGGTTGCCGCCCAACAGATAAGCGACAATCGGCGGCCCGCCGATTTGCGCAATGCCGCTGAACAAGCCCGACAACGCTCCCGTTATGATGGCCGCGGAACTATACGGTTGGCCACGGTAGCGCCAGCCCGACAGCAAGATCGCCAGCATTGCAATGGCAAGGGCCACGATGATCCAGCGCAGAGCCAGCGGATCGGCCAGCTTCAGCAAATAAGTGCCAAGCGGAACACCCGCAACTGCGCCCAAAAGCAACCGGCCGAGCTCACGCGCGTTAACGCGCTTCAAGGCATTGGGAATGAGCGGCAAAGTGGTGATGCCATCAACCACCATCAACAAGGGTGCCGCCAGTTTCGGCCCGATGAAAACGCTGGCCATGGGCATGAAAATCAAAGCCGCCCCAAAGCCAGAAAACCCGCGCGCCAGTCCGGCGATCAATGCGATGAGAATTACAGGAAGGTCGCTTGGTTGGGGCATGGATTTCTTTCAATAATGATACCGACACTGCGCAATCAATAGCGCACCTGCTTCCAAGCGGTAAACCAGCCGATGTTCATGATCGATGCGCCTAGACCACCAGCCGGAAAGATTGCCGCGTAAGGGTTCGGGCTTGCCGATGCCTTGGAAGGGCGATCTTGTGCAGTCTTTGATCAGGGCATTCACGCGCTGTAGCATTTTTTCATCTTGGGCTTGCCAGTATAAATAATCTTCCCAAGCCGTTTGCGAAAAATGCAGTTTCACTCTTTCAGCTTCCGGGCCTTGCCTCCGGTTTTAGAAAGTTCAGCAATGCTCTTGGCCAAGCGCGCCGCATTGCTAGGTGAGCGCAACAGGTGCAGCGTGGCTTCATAAGATTCAAAATCTTCGAGCGACATCAGCACGGCCGAGGGCTTGCCACTATCACGCGTGATCACCACGGGCTGATGATCAGCGTGAACACGATCCAGCATGGTGGCGAGGTTCTTGCGAAGGTCTGAGAATGACGTTGTGCGCATATCTTCAATGTACGCGTTTAGGTACGCCATTGCAAGTATAAATTCTCCCTTCTCCTTGTGGAGGGGATTTTATGTCATCCCCAACCCCACCAACAACTCATAAGACTTGCGCCGCGCTTCATGGTCATAAATCGCCGAGGCCACCATCAGTTCATCGACACCTGTCTGCTCCACAAAACTCTTGAGCTGCGCCTCAACCGTTTTGGGTGAGCCGACGAAGGAGCAGGCCAGCATGCGCGAGGCTTGGACTTTTTCCGATGGCGTCCAATAGGTTTCGATATCGGCGATGGGTGGTTTTAAAAATCCGCGTGCGCCCCGAAACATGTCAGCAAAGCGTTGCTGGATCGAGGTGAAGAGGTGTTGGGCTTGCCCATCGGTCTCGGCCAACACCACATTCACGCCGGCCATGGCGTAAGACTTTTGCAACTGTGCGGAAGGTTTAAACTTGGCGCGATAAATTTCAAGCGCCTGCACCAAAGCATCAGGCGCGAAATGTGAGGCGAAGGCATAGGGCAGGCCCAGCATGGCGGCAAGTTGCGAGCCAAACAGGCTCGAACCCAAAATCCACAGGGGCACATTAAGCCCTGTGCCCGGAACGGCCTGAATGGTTTGCCCCTCTTGCAGCGGCCCCAGCAGCGCCTGCAACTCCACCACATCTTGCGGGAAATGTTCGGAAGCCTGTGGGGCAACCCGCAAAGCCCGCGCCGTGGGCTGATCTGTGCCAGGCGCCCTGCCCAAGCCCAAATCAATGCGGCCTGGATAAAGCGACTCTAAAGTTCCAAACTGTTCGGCAATGACCAAAGGCGAATGATTGGGCAACATGATGCCGCCTGCACCGACACGGATGGTTTTGGTTTGCCCGGCAAGATAGCCAATCACCACAGACGTGGCCGCACTGGCAATGCCCACCATATTATGATGCTCGGCCACCCAATAACGTTTGAAACCCAAACGCTCGACATGTTGTGCCAGATCAGCGGCATGATGCAACGCATCGCGCGGCGTTTTGCCATCCGACACAGGGACCAGATCAAGAACCGAGAGTGCAACCATGAGATTCGTTTTCCATTTACAGGCGTGGTGTGAACTTAACACGTTGAAGCGCGCAAATGTGCCAGAACTGTTATGCAAAACCAAAAGACCAGCGCCAGCCTTTGGTTGATCAGCACTCTTAACGCCTCCTTAACCAGCTTCCTTCATGCTTCATTAACCAATTGGAGTGTGACGGCCATGATGTTTGATCGGTTGGTTGAGAGCATTGCTTCGGGTGCTGATGCTGCTTTCCCCGGCAGACAATCGCGCGAATTGCAATTGGCCACAGCCATGGCCTTGGTTGCCGCCATGTCGGCCGATTACATCTTCAAGCCGGAAGAAACCCGCGCCGTGGTTGATAGCTTGGCCGATCTGTTTGGATTTGATCGGCGCAAATGCCGCAAGCTTCTGGCCCGCGCCATGGCAGCGCGGCAGCGCGACCCTTCGATTTTCAACAGTGCCATGATGCTGCGCCGCTTAGGCACGCCTGGATTTAGGGGCAAGGTTTTGGCGGCAGCCGATTTTGTGGCCAATGCCGATGGCGAATTACATGACTATGAAAAAGATTTATTGCAAAGATTGGAGCGGATGTTGGTTGCCCAGGAGAAACACTGACGTTTCAGGCGGCGGCATTATTCAGAGGTTCAAGATCAAAGCCCGAAGCTGTTCTTCCGACACCATCTCGGCGGCCGCTTCGATTGAAAACCAATGACGCCAACGCTCGCCCTTTTCGGGCCATTTGCGCAACAGCCTTTCAACCTTCAACGGATAAACATCAACGCGGCATTGCCGGCTTTCGATGCTGTTGAGGCGCTTGCAATATTCAAATGTGCCAATCGGCGTTTTGCTGATCTTGCCTTCAAGGCCCGCTTCTTCGAAAGCTTCGATCTTGGCGGCATTATAATCTTTGCGGCCATCCATTGGCCAGCCCTTGGGGATCACCCATCTTCTCGTGTCGCGCGTGGTGACCAACAACACATCAACACGGCCCCGCCTTTCACGAAACGGCAAGGCAGCAATTTGATGGGAAAATGATTCGCCGTCCATGCTTGGAAATGTAAGCATTCAAACGTCACAAGCAAATGACTATTTTGCGACCCTGTGGAAACGCAAATAGGATGAGCCGCGCCCCTCACGCACGGCCTTTGCCTCATAGCGGGTGCGCGTCCAATTCTCGAAGGCCTGTGCCGGGTCGCCCTGCTCGATGAAGCCGCCAGAAGCGGCCACATGTTCACGCGTCCATAAAACATAATCTTCAATATCACTGGCAAACCAGAATTGGCCTTGGGGTTTGAGCACGCGGTAAATCTGGGCAAGGTTCTCCGGATTCACGAAGCGACGCTTGTTCTGCCGCGCCTTGGGCCATGGATCGGGATAAAGCAGATAGACGCGCTCAAAACACTCAGGCGGCAAAGCTTCCAATAATGTCCGCGCATCACCATAATGCACGCGCACATTTTTCAACGCGCGTTCTTCAATCTCAGAAAGCAGCTTGGCCACACCATTGAAGTAGGGCTCAGCTCCAATGATTGAAATATCTGGGTTCAGCGCTGCCTGATGTGCCAAATGTTCGCCACCCCCAAAACCAATCTCCAGCCAGCGCTGCGCCTGCGTATTTTTCAGTGGCGACTCGATATCAACTGTCACCTGCGGCAAAAGATATTGCATCAGGTCAACATGATGACGGCGCAAAGGTTTCCCCTTGCGCCGCCCATAAAATTGAAACTTCGGTGGTGTGTCTGTCACTTCACCGCAGCTTTAAGCTTGGCAACCAGATCGGTCTTCTCCCAGGAGAAGCCGCCATCCTTGGTGGGCTTGCGGCCGAAATGGCCATAGGCCGAGGTACGCGCATAGATCGGACGATTGAGATCAAGATGGGTGCGAATGCCACGCGGGCTCAAATCCATTACCTTGCGCAAGGCTCTTTCGATCTTCTCATCGGCCACTTTGCTGGTGCCATGGGTATCAACATAAACTGACAAAGGTTGCGAAACACCGATGGCATAGGACAATTGAATGGTGCATTTCTTGGCCAATTTTGCCGCAACCACATTCTTGGCCAGATAACGCGCCGCATAGGCCGCTGACCGATCAACCTTGGTTGGATCCTTGCCGGAAAAAGCACCACCGCCATGAGGGGCTGCACCACCATAAGTATCCACAATGATTTTACGACCCGTGAGGCCCGTGTCGCCATCTGGGCCACCAATATAGAATTTGCCGGTGGGGTTTACATGCCAGACCGTATCTTTGGTGATCCAGCCTTTTGGCAGGGCTTTTTTCACATAAGGCGTAATCAGCTTCTGAACATCTTTCGATGACATGCTTTCATCGACATGCTGGTGCGATACCACAATCTGCGTGGCGCCAACGGGCTTGCCGTTTTTATATTGCAAAGTAACCTGTGATTTAGAATCAGGGCCCAATTGCGCGGCCGCACCTGAATGGCGCGCTTCAGCCAAAAGCTGCAAGATCCGCTGCGCGTAATAAAGTGGAGCCGGCATCAAATCTGGCGTTTCATCGCAGGCATAGCCAAACATAATGCCTTGATCTCCCGCACCTTCATCTTTGTGGGCGGCAGAATCCACACCTACAGCAATGTCGGCTGATTGTTCATGCAGAAGAATTTCAATCTTGGCATTATCCCAATGGAAGCCTTGTTGCGCATAGCCAATATCTTTGATGGCCTTGCGGGCAACCGCTTCAATTTTTTCGTGGGTCACAGATTTTGGCCCGCGCACTTCGCCCGCAATCACTACGCGATTGGTTGTGGCCAAAGTTTCGCAAGCAACACGCACCGACCAAGGATCCATGCCTTCAGCAATGGCTTCACGGAAAATCAAATCCACAACTTCATCTGAAATCCGATCACAAACCTTGTCTGGATGACCTTCAGAAACCGACTCACTGGTGAAAAGATAAGAACGACGTGCCATGACTGCTCCCGCAATATCCCGATGATGTTAAATATCTATATAAAGAAAGCTTTATACCGTTGAAAGCGGTTAATGACAGTGCTTTGGCTTGAGGTCAAGCCAAAACCTACCCACACTCGATCAGCGTGGGTTCAAAAAATCTAATTCCTACGGTGAAAGGACTTTAACTCTTCATATCCACGACAAGCCGCGCCAAGCCAGCAATAAGCTTGCGCTTGGTAGCAGTATCGGCATCTTTAAAGGCTTTGGCCAATTGAATGCCTTCAGGCGTCATCATGGAGGCGACGAATTCATCACCACTGCTGGTTTCACTTAAACCACCTTCGGCATCAACACCGGGAAGACCATCGAAGAAAAACTGCACCGGAACACCAAGTGTCTTGGCAGAATAAAACAATCTGCTTGCACTGATGCGGTTTGATCCTTTTTCATATTTTTGAACCTGCTGAAAGGTGATGCCCAGCAGTTCACCCAAGCGTTCTTGACTCATATTGATGAGTTGCCGACGCATGCGCATTCGAGTTCCGACATGAACGTCTATATAGTTGGGGTCGCGCCGCGCCATTTCAATTTCCTCAGACAGTAGCCCCCAGCCTGATAAAACCAATTAACCGAAAACGCCATACTATCCTGCATAGA
>JAYVXY010000045.1:0-8086 GCA_043784785.1 Aestuariivirga sp.
GAGCGAGGCAAAGAGCTTGAGCTCTGATTTCAATTGATCAGATTTGCGCAACGTCAATTGTGATATGCCACGGCTTAAGCGGGCTTGCTGGTCTTTCAAGCGGCGGCGCTGTTCGACCACTCTCTGTGCCAAAGGCTTTACACTGAGTTTTCCAGAGCTGCGCGCCAAAATAACGGCATGAACTTGCACATTGGCTTTGAGCGCTTTGGGCAGTTTTGATCCGGCGACATCGAGGCGTTGGCGCGCTGTGGCCAAAATCTCATCAGGCTTGGGCAAGGCGCGGGCGGCGGAATGCAGCCTGGTTTTTGCATCGCCCACCACGCGGCCCATGGTGCGCTTTTGGCGGGCGTTAAGCGAGGCCAACTCGGCCAGCAAATCAGCGCGCACGGGAACTGCCTTTTCCGCTGCTGCCGTTGGCGTGGGGGCGCGCCAATCTGAGGCAAAGTCAATCAGTGTCGTATCGGTTTCATGGCCGATGGCGCTGATCAGGGGGATGGCACTTGAGGCGGCAGCACGCACCACGATTTCTTCATTGAACGGCCACAGGTCTTCAAGCGAACCACCGCCCCGCGCCACAATCAACAGATCAGGCCTGTGTTCCATGGCATTAAAGCCCGCAATGGCTGCGGCCACTTCGGCCGCCGCCGTCTCACCCTGCACGCGCACCGGCCAGACGATGACATGGCGCGGGAAACGATCATTCAAGCGGTGCAGAATATCGCGGATCACGGCACCGGTTGGTGAGGTGATGATGCCGATGGTGGTTGGCAGATAGGGCAATGCTTTCTTGCGGTCTTGGTCAAACAGGCCTTCGGCGGCCAGAGTTTTCTTGCGCTCTTCGAGCAGCGCCATCAAAGCGCCAACTCCTGCGGGCTCGATATTTTCGATCACGATCTGATAATTGGATTTGCCGGGATAGGAAGTGATCTTGCCGGTGGCGATCACTTCTAGACCTTCCTGCAATTTCGAGCGCAGCTTGGAAAATGCGCCACGCCAGATCACAGCGTCCAGCTTGGCACCCTCATCTTTCAGCGCGAAATAAGCATGGCCCGAACTATGCGCCCCCTTGTAACCCGAAATCTCGCCCCGCACCCGCACATGGCCGAAACGATCTTCCAGCGTGCGCTTCAAGGCATGGGAAATCTCAGTGACGGATTGCTCGCCCAGATTGACTTTGGGCGCTTCGATGATTTCGCCGGTTTCAGGATCGTAGTCGGGCATTGTGGACATAGGGGTGGTTTCTCTTGATTCTAGCGTTTAACATGCCACAAGGCGGTTTAGCACGGAGAACTCATTCCATGAATGTCCTTTTGATTGGCTCTGGTGGCCGCGAGCATGCTTTGGCTTTTGCTTTGGCGAAAAGCCCGTTGCTCACCAAGCTTTATGCTGCACCCGGAAACCCCGGCGTTGGCAAGTTGGCCGAGTTGGTTTCGGTTAGGGTGACGGATCATGCTGCTGTGATCTCATTCTGTAAATCGCACAATATCAAATTTGTTGTGGTCGGGCCGGAGGCGCCGCTGGTGGCGGGGTTGGTGGATGATCTCACGGCTGCTGGCATCAAGGCCTTTGGGCCTTCGAAATTTGCCGCGCAGCTGGAAGGCAGCAAGGGGTTCACCAAGGATATTTGCGCAAAGTTTGGCATTCCCACCGCTGCTTATGGCCGCTTCACCGATGAGGCCAAAGCGCTAGCCTATTTGAAAAAGCATGGTGCACCTATTGTGATCAAGGCGGATGGTTTGGCGGCGGGCAAGGGTGTGACCGTGGCGATGAGCATGGCCGAAGCTGAAGCCGCAGTGCGCGAAATTTTCACGGGCCGCTTTGGTGGGGCGGAATGTGTGATCGAGGAATTTATGGAGGGCGAGGAAGCGAGTTTCTTTGCGCTTTCCGACGGCGTGAATGTGTTGGCCTTGGCCACTGCGCAAGACCATAAGCGCGTGGGTGATGGCGAGGTGGGGCCAAACACCGGTGGCATGGGGGCTTATTCGCCTGCCCCTTGCATGACTGAGGCCCTTTGTGCCGAGACGCTGGAGAAAATTATAAAGCCCACTGTGGCCGCACTTGCCGCGATGGGCCACCCCTATAAGGGTGTGCTTTACGCGGGACTTATTCTTACCAAACAAGGGCCAAAACTGATTGAATATAATGCCCGCTTTGGCGATCCTGAAACCCAAGTTCTGATGCTGCGATTGAAGGATGATTTGCTCACGCTGCTGATGGCATCGGTTGATGGCACGCTGGATAAAATGTCGGTGCGCTGGCGCGACGAAACGGCGTTGACCGTAGTGATGTGCGCCAAGGGCTATCCCGGTGATGTAGTTAAAGGTAGCCATATCAATGGCTTGGGGCAAGACTTTGGCAAAGATGTTGAGGTGTTTCATGCCGGCACGGCGCTGGATGGTGAATTCATTGTGGCCAATGGCGGGCGGGTTTTGAATGTGACCGCCCTTGGCAAAACCCCTGCCGATGCCCAGCGACAGGCTTATGCTGCTGTTGATAAAATTGACTGGCCGGAAGGCTTCTGCCGCCGCGATATTGGCTGGCGGGCCATGGCAGATTCGTCGCGAATTCTTTCCGGTCAGACGAAGCCGTCTGATCGGAAAGCGCGCAAATGAAAATCGGTCTTGCTTTGGGTGGAGGCAGCGCGCGGGGGCTGGCGCATATTCCCATGCTTGAGGCGTTTGATGAGTTAGGGATCAAGCCCGCCGTCATTGCCGGTTGCAGCATGGGCGCGCTGATTGGTGCGGCCTATGCGGGCGGCATGAGCGGCCAAGAATTACGCGAACACGCAATCAAACTTCTGTCCAACCGCATGACTATGGCGCGGCATGTGTTTGGGGCCAAGCAGACCAAACTGGGCGATATATTTTCGCTCAAGGGTTTGATGTCAATGCAGCTTGATGGGCCAAGGCTGGTGGATATCGCCCTGCCCGATCATCTGCCGCAGCGGCTCGAAGATTTAGGCATTCCGCTGAAAGTCGTGGCCACAGATTACGACCGCATGGAAGAAGTGGTGTTTACCAAAGGGCCAGTGATGCAAGCCGTTGGCGCATCGATCGCCATTCCGGGGCTGATTGCGGGCCCGCGCATTGATGGCCGCATTCATGTGGATGGCGGTATTAAGAATCCGGTACCTTTCAATCATGTGACCGAGGGTATGGATATTGTGGTTGCGGTGGATGTGACCGGGCGGCCCCGGCCTATAACCAAGGCGCATCCATCTAACCTTGAACTGGCGGTGGGATCGTTGCTCATCATGTTTCATGAATTGGCGGATTTGCGGCGCAGGCAATCGCCACCTGATATTTATATAGAGCCAGAGATCGACCAGTTTGGGGCTGCTGATTTTTTCAAAGTGAATGAGATTTTCGCGGCGGCTGAGCCTGCAAAAGAGAGGCTAAAACGCGAATTGGAATTGAGAGTCAAATCATTGGCTTAGCGACGAGATTTGAAGAAGTCTTTCAAGAGTTGCTGTGCTTCCGTTTCGCCAATGCCGCTATAGACTTCGGGCGCATGGTGGCAGGTGGGTTGTTTAAAAAAGCGTGGGCCGTTTTCAACCGCCCCCATTTTTTCATCGCCGCTTCCAAAATAAACCCTCCTGATGCGCGCAAATGAAATGGCGGCGGCGCACATGGCGCAGGGTTCCAGCGTGACAAAGAGATCGCAATTGATCAGGCGTTCGGAACTCAATTCTTGAGCAGCAGCGCGGATCACCTGCATTTCGGCATGGGCGGTTGGGTCTTTCAGTTCCAAGGTTCGGTTCCCGGCTTTAGCCAAGACTTTGCCTTGTTCATCAACAATCACCGCCCCCACCGGCACTTCGCCGCGCGCCGCAGCCGCTTGCGCCTCGGCGAAAGCTTGTAACATCGGCTCTGGCAGTTTTTGTTTCATGGCGTTACAGAAGCGGCACAGACATCAAAAGGTCAAGAGGATTCGAATTGCGCATTGTCGGTGGAAAATTTCGTGGGCGGGAGATTTTAGGGCCTAGTTCTGGCGCAACGCGGCCCACCTCTGACCGGGTACGCGAATCGATTTTCAATATATTGGCCCATGGCATTGCCGATTTTTCGCTGGAAGAGGCGCGCGTGATGGATATGTTTGCGGGCACGGGAGCGCTGGGCCTGGAGGCGATTTCGCGTGGGGCCAAATTTTGTCTGTTTGTTGAAGAGGACACGGAAGCGCGTGGCATCATCCGCAAGAATACCGATGCCTGCGGGGTAATCGGCCAGTGCAAAATCTGGCGGCGTGATGCCACGCTGCTTGGGCCATCAGCACCGCAATCGCCTTTCACATTGGTGTTTGCCGATCCACCTTACAACAAATGCTTGGGCGAGAAGGCCTTGGTTTCGCTGATTGAAGGCGGGTGGTTGGCCAAGCGGGCGATCATAGTTTTGGAAGAGGCGGAGAAAGCTGTGGTGGCTGATGTGGCAGGCGTTGGCCTGATTGATGAGCGTGTCTACGGGGAAACCAAGGTGCGGATTTACCGGGCTTCCTAGCTGCGCCCAAACAACCTTTCAATATCGCCCAGTTTCAATTCAATAAAAGTCGGCCTACCATGATTGCATTGGCCGGAGTTTGGCGTCACTTCCATTTCGCGGAGAAGCGCATTCATTTCTTCGGCGCGCAATATCCGCCCGGCGCGCACTGAATGGTGGCAGGCCATGGTTCCCAGCACATGATTGATGCGTTCATCCAGCGTGGTAAAATGTTCCAGCTCTTGCACATCATCAGCCAGATCTTTCAGGATGGCGACGATGTTGCCGGAACTCAGTGCGGCTGGCACTTCACGTACCAGCACGGCATTTTCACCAAACGACTCAGTCACCAATCCGGCCTTGGTTAATAGGTCTTCAACCGAGGCGATGGCTGCGACTGCACCGCCATCAAGATCAACAACTTGTGGCACCAGAAGCGGCTGGGTGATGATGCCTTGGCCTGCCCGCTCGCGCTTCAGGCGTTCATAAACCAGGCGCTCGTGGGCGGCGTGTTGATCGACAAGGATGAAGCCATCTGCGGTTTGCGAAACAATATAGGTGCCATGGATTTGCGCGCGCGCCGCACCCAAGGGATAATCAATTTGCGGTTCTGAAACAGTTCCCGATGACACGACCTGCAGCGGCATTTGCATGGCAAAATTGACTTGGGCGTCTTCGGCAAAATGATCCGTAGGCGGATTATATTGCGGCGTATAGCCCGGTCTAAAGGCCTGCGCGGTGAAGGCTGATTTCGCAGAGTCTGGCTTGGCCACGGCGCCCGCAATGGCGCGGCGAATGGCCGAGACGATGAGGCCGCGCACGAAGCCTGAATCGCGAAACCGCAATTCGGTTTTTGCCGGATGAACATTCACATCCACGCGGTCGGGCGCACAAATGATAAATAATGCAACAGCAGGATAGCGCCCTGGTGGCAGCACATCGGCATAGGCCCCGCGGATTGCGCCGCTGATCAATTTATCGCGCACTGGCCTGCCATTGACGAAGGCAAATTGCATGGTGCCTTGGCCGCGCGCATAGGTGGGAAGGCTGGCATAGCCTGCAATGCTGATGTCATCATTGGCATGAGAAACTGGCACGGCATTCTCAAAGAATTCGCGGCCCATGATGCGCGTGATGCGGGCTTGGGTGGTTTCCTTTGGCGGGGCATCCAGCCAGCGCTTTTCTTCGGTTACAAAAGTAAAGCCAAGGGCGGGATGGGCCAGACTTAAACGCCTGACCACATCGAGCGCTTCGGAGGTTTCACTGCGATCGGTTTTCAAGAATTTCAGGCGCGCCGGTGTGGCAAAAAACAAATCCCGGATTTCAATTTCAGTGCCTTCGTCCAAGCGCGCCGGGCTGATGGCAGATTTATGGCCCGCTTCGATTGGCAAATTATAGGCATCGGCTTGGCCACGCACGCGCGAGGTGAGCAGCATGCGGCTAACACTGGCGATGGAGGGCAGTGCTTCGCCGCGAAAGCCCAGCGTATTGATACGGATCAATTCATCATCGGCGAGCTTTGAAGTGGCGTGGCGTTCGAGTGCCAATTCCATTTCATCTGGCGACATGCCATAGCCATTGTCAGTCACGCGGATTAAAGATTTTCCGCCGCCGCGAAACACCACGTCAATCTGCGTGGCATCGGCATCAATGGCATTCTCCACCAGTTCCTTCACCACGCTGGCGGGGCGCTCAATGACTTCACCCGCAGCGATGCGGTTTATGGTGCCTTCAGGGAGTTTGCGGATTCTCATGGGTGTGAGAATAGCGCAGCGCTATCGCTCACCACAATGATGTTCCGGAAGTTATTGGTCTTTAAAAATCGCGCCGATATTTGTAATAGTGCCGTAGCCAGGATTGGTTTCACGTTTCTTTTTCAGCATAGCGGCTTTGAGCTCGGCTTGGAGCACGGCTCGGTCTTTTGGTGTGCCATCGACATTGGTTTTAGAAATGCCATATTGCTCATAAAGATCAGGCTTGGGTGCAATTGGGGCCACAGTCGAAGCGCTGGCCATTTGTTTTATTGGCTTGGTGGTTGGCGTTTTGATATTTGCGGCAGATGCCACCGGAGCAACAGCGCCATTGGGTTCATAGGCGTCGCTGGTCTGGGTGGGCGCTGCCAATTGCAAATCAGGGGGCATGGCCAAACTATTGCCCACCGGAATGTTGGTTGCCTGGGGCACACTGGATTTGCTGTTGAGAAATGATGAGGCCGAGGAACAGCCGGCCAGCGCCAGACTAACCAAAACTATAATCGCTCTATTGGCATAGAAATTCATCGAATAAATTGATCCTCGGCCACTCTATTGCCCGCAAATTGGGCAAATCCATGGCTTAATTTTGCCGCTTCTCGATTAAGGATTCATAAAGCAGAAGGCCCACCCCTGCAACAATGGCCATATCGGCAGGGTTAAAGACATACCAATCCCAATTTTTCCAGTGTAGCAAGAAGAAATCTGCAACTGCGCCGTGTATGACGCGGTCCAAGGCATTAGACAGCGCGCCGCCAATAACCAGCCCCAATGCCGCCGACGTTAAGGGGCGAAGGCTGCGGCAAACCCATATCCAAAGAACGATAGAAATCAGTACACTGACGATGATCAACAAGCCTTGGGTGTTGGTGTTCAACAGCCCGTAAGACACGCCATGGTTCCATGCCATCACCAGATCAAAAAACGGCGTGATGGTGATCTGGCGGCGCTCTTCCATGTTCACGACATTGAGCAGCCACCATTTGATGGTTTGGTCAAAGCCAAATGTCAGGGAAGCCAAAGCCAAAGCCAGAGGCGCTAACCTGCCCCAGATTTTTGGCCAAATTTGAACCAAGCTCATATGGTCTTCCCAAATCTGTGCATCCATTCGCGCACGGCTGCGGCATCACGCGGCGTGATGTCGGGGAAATCTTTGTCTTGGCCGATGTCTTTGGAGATTTTCCATGACCTTGCGCATTTTTGGCCTACGGCTTTGTGAACGATGACGGCGATGGCTTTGGCATCTTCGACTCGGAATGCGCCAGTTGGGCCTTCACCCGCTTTCACGCTGATTGAAGATGTGATGCAGATTTCAGCAAAATCGACGCTCGAAACAGCGGCCAACGCTGCATCATCGCCATTGATATAGACTTCAGGCGAAGCCTCAAGAGATGAACCTATGGTCTTGTTCGCGCGTTCAATTTCGAGTGCGCCCGTGACGGCGCGGCGCACGTTGCGAATCATATCCCACTTCTTTTCAAGTTCGGGATTTTGCCACGCATCCAGCGGCTTGGTGAATTGCATCAAATGCACCGATGAGCCTTCGCCCGAAAAGCGCGAAAGCCACACTTCTTCCATGGTGAACACCAAGATTGGGGCCCACCAGGTTGTGAGGCAATGGAACAGTTGGTCCATCACCGTGCGGCAGGCGCGGCGTTTCAGGCTGCTCCACGGGTCGCAATACAGCGTGTCTTTCCTGATGTCGAAATAGAAGGCCGAGAGCTCCACATTCATAAAGTTGGTGAGCGTGGCTGCGACTTTTTTATAGTCGTAAACCTTGTAAGCTTCGGCCACGGTCTGCCCGGTTTCCCACAGCCGGTGCAGGATATAGGCTTCCAGTTCCGGCATGTCTTTGGGGTAAAC
>JAYVXY010000046.1:0-2419 GCA_043784785.1 Aestuariivirga sp.
GTTGAATTCGATAAATGACAGCTCCTGGTCGCGCTCCAGCCGCATCTTGACCGAATCCATCGCCAGCATGCGGTTGACGGAGAAATGCCTGCCGACATCGCGCAGAAAATCGATGTAGTTCAGTTTTGCCAGCCATTCGGCATTGTCGGGCATGACCGCATCGGTGCGGCCTTCGCCAAAGGCCAGGAATTTGGCGAATACCGCCTTGATTCCCTGCTTGTTGGCCTCAATCGCCTCCAGCGTCAGGATTTTGCGGCTCTCGTCCTTGCCGGAGGGATCGCCGACCCGCGTCGTGCCGCCGCCCATCAAGGGCACCGGCTTGCCGCCGGTTTGCTGCAGCCAATGCAGCATCATAATCTGCACCAGCGACCCGACATGCAAGGATGCCGCCGTGCAGTCAAAGCCGATATAGGCAACGAGATTGCCCGATTGAGCCTGCTGGTCCAGGCCTGCGAAATCGGAGCATTGATGGACAAAACCACGCTCGATCAGCGTCTGCAGGAAACCGGATTTGGGGGTGAAGGGCGACATGGTGGGAAGGACCTTGTTGGGCAAAAGGGTTTTCGCCGGTCGTGGGTTAAATGCGCTTTCTTCTCTTTGGAACAACCGAATCGGGTTTACAGCTTCAACTGGTAGCTATCCAAGTTTGATCCTGCCTGATTCCAGCAAAATTTTTTCCAGATCAACCTGTGTCAAGGGGCAAGCGACCAGTTGTTTGAATTGATAGTTGGTTAATCCACACTGTCTTGACATTGCACTCACAAGACTGTCATGTAAAGTTGAATGCCCGGTGCCATGCGAAGTTTTAGTGTAAACTGTCGATTTTTTGCCAGACAAAGTAATGTAAGTAAAAAAATGATGATTTCCTTCTTCGGATTGGAAACCTTTTTTCAAAAGAGCTTTTTCAACATCGCGCCGTTCAAGTGGCATTTCCGTCTCCAAATATTTTATTGAAATCACAACGCAAAATGAGTGCATCGGCGGTAAGTGTTGCTGGATCAGCAACAGCATATTCATTCCGTAAAAAAGTCAGCGCTTCTATCACTGCGGCCTCGAGTTCATCGCGGGTCTGGGCTGCGACCATTAGATGGAATGCGCCCGTAGCTATATAGAAGCCATCATATGGGTCGAATTGAACTGAAACGACAAACGGTGGCGCAGCCTTTAAAACATGCCCATCGATTTCAAGTGCTTCAATT
The DNA here is from genome assembly GCA_043784785.1 of Aestuariivirga sp. Taxonomy (GTDB): domain Bacteria; phylum Pseudomonadota; class Alphaproteobacteria; order Rhizobiales; family Aestuariivirgaceae; genus Aestuariivirga. Next base: position 1,200 of record JAYVXY010000046.1, read on the forward strand.
ATGATGTCATTTTCATCGACTTCAATAATATCTAGAATATTATTAAGTGATTTCAAAGAATTGTCGTCATTGAGAACCGCTTCTCCGCGCACCTGAAGCCATTCCCGTGGATTTTCAAGCAAAATTAGCTCAAAATCCTCATTGTATGAGCAATTCAGCATCCGATCAGTTGACAATTTAAGCTTAAAAGTGCGGGATTGAAAATCCAGACCGTCAAGTCTTCCAGTCACCAATCGGGGATGCATCTTGGATGGCGATAAATCAGAAATAATTGAAGCACATCGGTCCACAGAAGTGCGACCATCCAGCAATTTATGATGGCGATAATCCTCAATGCTTACAACAAGACCAGAACGCGCAGGGGGCTGCATTTTTTTCAATTCATTAACTACCATTCTCCGGATATCCGACGATGGAACAGCACGCCGCAATGCCACCATGTTGCCGGTCTGAATGGCGTCCATAACTGCAAGATGTTGTTCAGTCACACGACTCACGTCCTGTGCATCAAAAAGCTGCGACGCAACGTTGCCAATTTTATAGGGTATATCGTAGCCGCCATCCTGTGGGATGCCGAGGACAACTGCATATTTGTGGTCCCTGTCAAAGCTTGTCTTTAGTCGCTGTTTTAACTCTTGCCCTTCGTGTGCCATCGCAAGAAGTTGTATAGTGCGTTGTAACGACTTGATAGCTTGAAGCAGCGCAACAGCCGGCACTGTATGCTCTTTGGTTCCGTCACCTTCAAAATGGATGTGGAAGATTGGGGAGGTGATGCCTGCGGTCATGTTTCCACTTGATAGGAGATCAACGCAATTTCTCTGAACCCGTATGAACCGTAATGCAAACCATCGTGTCAACCGGTCATTTTACCTTTTCTCGATCTGCTCGGCCCGCGCCGCCACATGCAATCGTTCGGGATTGCCGAGGCGCTTGTCGAGATAGGCGCCGACTTCGGCATTAAGCTCGTCAACACAATTTTCGAAAAAATGATTGGCGCCGGAAATGACGGCATGCTCGATCACAATGCCTTTCTGGGTTTTCAGTTTCTCGATCAGCGCCGTGACTTCCTTCAAGGGGGCGACCCGGTCCTGATCGCCATGCACGAACAGGCCGGACGAGGGGCAGGGTGCCAGAAATGAGAAGTCGAACCGGTTGGCGGGCGGGGCGATGGAAATGAAGCCTTCGATTTCCGGTCGCCGCATCAGCAATTGCATGCCGAT
>JAYVXY010000047.1:0-8023 GCA_043784785.1 Aestuariivirga sp.
ACGGTTAGGGTCATTGCCAGCGAGAGCGTTGCGGCCATCGAGCGAAAACCCTCAAAATTGGCTTCCTGCACCTCAAACCAGGTTTTGGCGACGGGGGCCAGGGGTGAGAAAGGCGAATCCGTTATGGCGATAATGGGCACATTGCGAGCGGCGGTGTCTTGCACCAATTTGATGGTTTCCGAAGCATAGGGGGTGAAACTGATGGCCAACACCACATCACGTTTGGAGGCAAAGCTCACATCTTCGGCCGCAAGGCCGCCGGTGGCACCAATCAAATTGTTGCGAATGCCCAATTTGCCAAAGGCGTAGGACATATAGGACGATATGGGGAAAGAGCGGCGCAGACCAATCAGGAAGATGGTATCTGCCTTGGCCAGCATTTCAACCGCCTCTTCCAGCTTGGCGGGGTCGAGCTTTTCGCGCAGGTCATTCAAGGATTTCTGCGCCGCATCACTGAAACCTGAGAATATGACTGATGCTTTTGACGCTGTGATGGAATGTTCACGCATATGCTCGATGCGCTCTTGATAATTCATGATCCGGTCACGCAGGCGCGAGCGGAAGACATCCTGGAGGTCGGAGAAGCCCTGATAACCTAGACTTTGCGAAAAGCGCACGAGGGTTGAAGGTTGCACTTCGGCGGCTTGGGCTATGGAAGCCACGGTGCCAAAAGCAATTTCGTCTGGATGCTCCAGCGCATAGCTCGCAACTTGGGTGAGGCGGCGCGGCAGGCTGGGTGCGCGCTCAACAATACGGGTTTTTAGGTTTTCAAAATCACGGGGTGTTTCCATGACCTGACACAAGCATGGAAAATGGAATTTGCCAAGCAGAACGGAATGGATGTTCTGCAGTTTTAAGATGTGTTTTAAAACCTATAGTAGAATTTAATTCTAAGGAGGCTAAGAGGCTCGTACAGCGAAATTTGGAGTTGGCCGCTATGGGGGTAGCGGTGGGGTTTGAAATTGGACCGTAGGGTGCTTAAAATGCGATTAAAAGCCTATTTAAAAATTATAAACCTATAATACGCGTCAGCCCGACGGAAGTCGGAATGACGGCATAAGTTAAGCGATGAAGGTTTAAACTGTTTCAACCTTCATCAAAGCCGCGGGCCCTGTAGGGCCTACGCCGTTGCGAGTTTACGGGGGGCAGATTTGAATCCGGTATGGCCATTGCTTGTTTAATCCGGCGCAGGATGACGGCACGATCCTTATCGGTTGCAGCTTTGGCCAGTGTGTCGTGCAAATCGAGAATAATACTTTGGGCATCATTATGCCAATCGAGTTTGGCGACCGCGTCTTGATAGATGCGCGGTTTTGCTGTGCCTGCGACCAGTTTGGCGTTTTCGCCCGAAAGGTCATAGGTTTCATCCAAAGCGGGACGAATGATGCGATCATCGGGCATCAATTTACCTTTAATGGCATCAGCCAAGGCAATTTGCCGGTCTTCTTCGCCATGGGTTAAAAACAGGGTTCGCGCAATGGGCAGGCGCCTGGAAATCCAAGTCTCCAGTTCTGGGCCATCGGCATGGCCGGAATAGTCTTCAACATTTCTGATCGCGGCTGCTACGTTGATTTCCTCACCCATGATTTTTACATGTTTTTCGCCTGATTCAAGAATGGCGCCCAGTGAACCTCCTGCCTGATAGCCAACAAACAATACGGTGGTGGATTTTTGCCAGAGATGATTTTTCAGATGATGGCGGATGCGACCCGCTTCGGCCATGCCGGATGCGGCAATCACAATATAAAAGCCGGTGAAATTATTCAGGCCCTTACTTTCTTCAACACTCTCGGTGCATTTGACCAGGGGCGAATTGAAAGCTTTGGCCAAGTCTGCGCCATTTTCCAATTCGCTGGCGTTCTTTCTGAAAATTGCCGTGGCCTTATTCGCCAGAGGTGAATCGATGAAGATGTTGGCTTGCGGGGCCAGCTTGTGATCCATCAAATAAACCAGATCGGTTACTACTTCTTGCGTACGCTCCACCGCGAATGATGGAATGAGCAGCACGCCGCCACGGGCTGCGGCATCTTTCACTTCATTTGCCAAAATCTCGCGGCGCTTTTCCAAGGAACGTTCAAAACGATCCTTGCCGCCATAAGTGGATTCGCAGATCACATAATCCCAAGAGGTTGGTGAAATGGGATCATGCTCCAATAATTTATTATCAGGGCCGATATCGCCCGAGAATAAAATGCGCACAGGATTTTTGCCAGCCTGTTCCACCTCCACTTCAATTGAAGCTGATCCCAAAAGATGGCCGGCATTCCAATAACGAGCGCGAATGCCCCTGGCGGGTGACATCCATGTTTCATATTCAACGGGGGAGAAATATTCGAGCGCGGCCATGGCATCTTCCAGCGTATAGATTGGCTCGACTTCCGGAATGCCGCGGCGCTTGTTGCGTTCATTCAAGTTCTTCACTTCGGATTCTTGAATAAAGCCTGAATCGGGCAACATAATTTGGCATAGATCAACGGTGCCGGGCGTGCAGTGAATCTTCCGCGAAAAACCATGCTTGGTGAGTTTTGGAATAACGCCAGTGTGATCAATATGTGCGTGGGTAAGCAACATGGCATCGAGTGATTTTGGATCAAAAGGGAAGGGCCGGTAGTTCAGCTCGCTCATGGTTTTTGAGCCTTGGAACATGCCGCAATCGATAAGCACTCTGGCTTGATCGGTTTCGAGCAAATAACAAGACCCGGTTACAGTTCGAGCTGCACCATGAAATGAAAGTTTCAATGTCATCTTTTATTCCTTTGGAATTTTAAGGCCGCGGTCAAGCAGCGCCTGCCATACCGCTTCTGGAGTATCCGCAAATGTAAAAAGATCGAGGTCTTTCGGGTTGATCAGTTTTTCTTTGGCAAAATGGGCAAAATTGATGGCGCCATTCCAGAACTTTGAATCATATAAAACCACGGGCAAAGGCTTGGTCATTTTACCGGTTTGTCGCAAAGTCAGCAATTCAAACAGCTCATCCAATGTGCCAAAGCCGCCGGGAAAAACCACAAGCGCCGCAGCGCGCATGGCAAAATGCATCTTGCGCATTGCAAAATAGTGAAAGCGGAAGGTGAGTTCTGGTGTCGAGAATGGATTGGGTTCCTGTTCCATCGGCAAGGTGATGTTATAGCCAATGCTCTTTGCCCCTGCATCACAAGCGCCGCGATTTGCAGCCTCCATTATGCCGGGGCCGCCGCCGGTTGCGATCACGTTCTGGCGAAAGCCCTTCTGCTTAATCCTTGCACCACTTTTTTCTGAACTGAGTTTGGCAAAAGCGCGCGCCGCTTCATACCAGCCATTGCCGTCACCCTCTCTTATACGCGCTGAACCAAAGACCACGATGGTCGATTCAACAGCCATGCCGCGCAGGCTTTCTTCGGCTTTTTGATATTCAAGCTGGAACCTGATGCCGCGGGTTGAATCACCGAGCAGAAAATCCTGATCGAGCGCTGGCAGCCTGAAACTACTGGAGGCCATTTGCGGTTTGTTTGACGGGAGGTCAGAATTCATATTATCCAAAGTCTATCCCAATCTTTATTGCGAGGTGGGCAGAGTTAAGCGCAGAATGACTTGCAATCAAGTGAAGTCTGCGCAAGCCTGAAGCAGTGATACCAAGGAGTCACGTTTATGTCATTTGCCAAAGATTTTCGCATTGAGCCGGGATCACATGTTGATCTTTCGAAATATGACCCCAAGCGTTCGGCACCATTTGTTGACAAGGAATTGACCAAGCAACAGACCCAAGGCGATGCTGAAGCCATCGATGCTCTGCAGAATATTCTCTATGCCGAGGGCCAAAGATCATTGCTGGTGGTTCTGCAAGGCATAGATTGTTCTGGCAAAGACGGAACAGTGCGGGCAGTTTTCAATCATTGCGGACCTATTGGAGTCGTGAACACTTCTTACAAAGCGCCAACACCTGACGAACTCAGCCACGATTATTTGTGGCGGGTGCACAAGTCTTGCCCGCCACGCGGCATGATCGGTATATTCAATCGCTCACATTATGAAGATGTGCTGGTGGCAAAGGTCAAGAAACTTGCGCCGGGCGAATTGATTGAACAGCGCTATGAGCAGATCAATCATTTTGAAAAACTGCTCCACCAAACTGGCACAAAGATTTTGAAATTCATGCTCAATATTTCAAAGCAGGAGCAGGCGGTTCGTCTGAAGGATCGGGTAGATGATCCGACCAAGCGTTGGAAATTCAATCCGGGTGATTTGGCCGATCGGGCTCTGTGGGATGATTATATGAAAGCCTATGAGGTGGCCTTGAACCGGTGTTCAACCGAACATGCACCTTGGCACATTATTCCCTCTGACCATAATTGGGTGCGCAACGGCGCCATTGCTCGTATTGTACGTGAAACGCTTGAGCAAATGAATCCAAAATTCCCCGAACCAAAAGGCTGGGATCCGGCTACGGTTCAGATTGTTTGATTTCAGCGAATGCCGCGCAAGAGGCCGCTTAAATACTGGAAAAAACCTGGATGATACCAAACGGCAGAAGGGCCGGCGACGCTGCGTGTTTCAAGACGACCCGCCGCAGTGTCTTCAATCACTTTTGTCAAGATTGGCAAAGCCATTGCCGTTTGCAGATAGGGGTAGGTCACAAATGAATCGTTCTCAGCCGGCTCTACAATCGCCTGAGCAATGATGTTTCCTGTATCTATCCCTTCATCAACCAGATGGACTGTGACACCGCAGTTTTGTCTGTCGTTTTGGTAGAGTGCCCAATAAGCGCCATGGGCTCCGCGATAGGCGGGGGTAATGCCGTGATGGGTGTTGATGATTGTTGCGTTGGTGACTTGCAGTGTTTTCCTGCCAATAATGCGTGTGCCGTTCACGATGATCAAATCGGGGTTCAGTTCTGCCAAAGCCTCACGAAACGCGTCGCTGTTTACGCTTTCGATTTTTTGTACGGCAGGAGACAGGGGTTCAGTGCGTTCCAAACCCATTTTATGACAGATATCCGTAATTCGCTGCCGGTCTCGCCAGAAAAGTAAAGGTCGGAGTGCCAGAATAAATCCCAATTGGTCAATGACAGCGATGAGGCCTAATTTACGGACTCTGTTCCTGAGTAATTGAATGCGCGAAGCTGGTTTCTCGATGAACGCCGGAAACAGGCCAAACTGTTGCACCAGGTGATTATAGACAATCCAGGTGGTGGGATTGTCGCTGCCAAGCAAGACAAGTTTTGGTGGGTTTTTTGCATGATTTAAGAGTAATGCCCTGTTCTATTTGAGCCGCAACAAAAGCACAGATACCCAAACGAATGGTGTATTTCCGAACTAACGTAGCTGATTTGTATCATTGTCCCAACACTATTCCGCATGGTCTTAGGCCGAACTATAATCTGAAGAGGGCCATGATCCGAGAATAGACTAATGTGGTTAAGTGATTTAGATACCTCCATCTTATTCAACGGAATGGGCATAAATGACAGGGTTACCGCGGCAAGATTTACAGGCCAATAGCTTAGGCTTTGAACAATATCCGTTTGTGAAAGCCACCGGGTTTCGTGAGTATGACGCGCGCTGGCTGTTTGAAAAGGAGATAAATCTCAACGGCATTGAGGCCATTGGTCTGGGACTTGGCACGTTGATCCATGAGCGGGGGGTTCGCCCTCATATTGTTGTAGCCCATGATTTCAGAAGCTATTCGTCGGCCATCAAATATGCCTTGATGGTTGGCCTGATGAATGCCGGTTGCCATGTGCATGACATTGGCATGACGATGACTCCCATGGCCTATTTTGCGCAGTTTGAGCTTGATGTGCCAGCTGTGGCCATGGTGACGGCTTCGCATAATGAAAATGGCTGGACCGGAATCAAAATGGGCATGAACCGGCCATTGACCTTTGGCCCGGATCAGATGTTGGCGCTCAAATCCATTGTCATGGAAGGGCGCGGTCAACCCCGATCTGGGGGTGGTGTGACCCATGTTGAGGGGTTGTTTGAGAAATATAAAGCCGATCTTGTCAAAGGTGGAAAACTTGAGCGCAGGTTGAAGATAGCCGTGGTATGCGGCAATGGCACAGCAGGTGCATTTGCGCCTGATGTCTTGCGGGCCTTAGGCTGCGAAGTTGTGGAGGTTGATTGCGCGCTGGACCACCGTTTTCCCAACTATAATCCAAACCCTGAAGATCTAAAGATGTTGCATGTTATGGCGGATGCGGTGAAGCAGCATGATTGTGATCTGGCCATGGGGTTTGATGGTGATGGCGACAGGCTTGGTGTGGTTGACAATGAAGGCCATGAAATTTTTGCCGACAAGTTGGGTGTGATGATTGCCCGCAACATGGCCGCGCAAATCTCAAACGCGAAATTTGTTGTTGATGTCAAATCGACAGGCCTTTTCAAATCAGACCCGGTTTTGAAATCGCTGGGGGCAACGGTTGATTATTGGAAGACCGGCCATTCCTATATCAAGCAAAGAACTTCAGAGTTGGATGCCGTTGCTGGCTTTGAGAAGTCGGGGCATTTCTTTATGCGGGCTCCGTTTGGCCGCGGCTATGATGATGGCCTGGTCTCTGCCATTGAAATTTGCCGGATGTTGGGCCGTGCCAAGGGCAAAACCATGGCTGATCTCTACCGGGCTTTGCCGAAAACCTTTGCGACCCCCACCATGTCTCCACATTGTTCTGATCTGGAGAAATATGATGTTGTGAAGGAACTAACGACAAAGGTGCTGGCGGCACAGCACGAGCGCCTGGAAATTGCCGGTCAAGCAATTTCGGACATAAACACCGTGAATGGGGTGCGGTTTGAATTTGCTGATGGCAGCTTTGGTCTGGTGCGCGCGTCGTCGAACAAGCCAGAACTCGTCGTGGTGTGCGAAAGCGTTTCATCGGAAAAGCACATGCGCGCGATCTTTTCATATATCGAGTCACTGCTGGCGCAATTCCCAGCAGTTGGCGCATTCAATCAAAAGATTTGAAGATGAAGCAAGAGCCAATCATTCCAATTATCTTGAGTGGTGGTGCAGGTGTACGCCTCTGGCCACTTTCACGAGCGGCCAGGCCCAAGCAATTTTTGAAATTGATTGGTAACCATTCGCTGATTCAGGATACCGTTTTGCGCTGTGCCACTGAGGGGTTTGATCGTCGGCCTATTGTCGTTTCGGGCGAAAGCCAGAGATTTCTTGTTGCCGAAGATCTCCGTGAAATTGCCGTTAGCGCCGATATTATTCTTGAACCAATGCGGCGTGATTCCTGTGCGGCAATTACGGCTGGCTGTTTGATGGCTTTGAAGCGCTCGCGCAGTGCCATTGTACTTGTGTTGGCTGCCGATCATTTTATCACCGAACAGGAAAAATTCGTGCGTGCGGTGCTAAATGCAAGAGACGATGCCGAAGCTGGTTATTTGACGACCTTTGGGGTCAAGCCGACTTCGGCTGCCACTGGTTTTGGCTATATCAAGCCTGGGCCCTTGTTGCGCGAGGGGGGCAGCCATAAGATTGATAAATTCGTTGAGAAACCAAATGTTGAGCGTGCGGCGCAATATGTGCGCGATGGTTTTTTGTGGAATAGCGGGAATTTTCTGTTTCGTGCTTCGCGGTTCATCGAAGAATTGGAGTTGCATGCGCCCGCTGTTCTGCATGCGGTTGAAGCGGCAATGTCGAGCGCTAGACTGGATGAAGATTTCTTGAGGCTCCATGCCGAAAGCTTCTCGAACTCACCGCAAATCTCGGTTGACTATGCGGTTATGGAAAAAACCAGCTGGGCTGCCGTTTATCCTGTCGATTATAGTTGGAGCGATATTGGTTCTTGGGATGCCGTGCATGAGTTGTTGGAGAAAGACAGCCTTGGCAATTCAATGGTTGGTCCGGCGGTGGTTCATGAAGGGCATGGCAATCTGGTTTATGGAAATGGCCAACTTACCACACTGGTTGGGGTTGATAACCTCGTTGTGATTACCACGCCTGATGCGGTTTTGGTGACGTCGCGTCTCAACTCTGAGAAACTCAAGGGGCTTTTGGAAAAGCTGAAATTACGTGGTTTACCGCAGATGGAATAGAATTCCAC
>JAYVXY010000048.1:0-2408 GCA_043784785.1 Aestuariivirga sp.
ACAGCGGTAAAACTATAAACGCTGATGAACATGGTATTGGTGAAATTGGCGGGCGATGTATCGACATAACGGCCGCTCAGCTCATTCTTGTCGGAAAAGCCGATGGCGTGGACGACAAAATCCAGATGTCCCCATTTTGCTTTGATCGCATCAAATGTGGCATCGATAGAAGCCATGTCACTCACATCACAGGGCAAAACCAAAGGCGAATTCACTTCGGCAGCCAAGGGCTCAACGCGTTTTTTTAAGGCATCGCCCTGATAGGTAAAAGCCAGTTCTGCACCATGGTCGGCACAAGATTTGGCAATGCCCCAAGCAATCGACCGGCTATTGGCAACCCCCATGATCAGGCCGCGCTTACCAGCCATTATGCCTTTGTTTTCACTCATGATAATTTCGTCATCCCATTATTCAGCAGAAACCGCCGAAGCCCTTGTCTGCGTAATGACACAGTTAAGATGTGAAATAAAGAGACGGGCACTTGACAAATTGTTACGATTTATGTACTTAACCAAAAGGTTATTTAACTGAATGATTAACTAATGTCACTCGATCCCCTCAGCCTCAAATTGCAAGCTTTGTCTGACCCGACAAGACGCGCAATCTTAGCCAAGCTGAGAGGTGGCGAGGCAACCGTCACTGGGTTGGCCGCACCTTTTGACATGAGCCTGCCTGCCATTTCCAAGCATCTCAAGGTTCTGGAAACAGCTGGCCTTATCACCCGCAGCAGGTCAGCCCAGCAGCGCCCCTGCAAACTATCGCCCGAAGGCCTGAAAGAAGTCGATGACTGGATGAACAATTATCGTGAGATGTGGGAGCAGCGGCTTGATCGTCTCGAAACCTATTTGAAAAATTTGCAAGAGGAGAAATGACCATGAGCGAACACGCACAAACACTATTGCCAACCGACAAGCCGATGATCATTACCACGCGCACCATCAACGCGCCGCGTGAACTGATTTTCAAAGTGCTGACCGACCCCAATCACGTTGCGGAATTCTGGGGTCCGAATGGTTTCACTAATACTATTCAATCCATGGATGTGAAAGAAGGTGGCCAATGGCTTTTCACCATGGTCGGGCCAGACGGAACCGTCTATCCCAACCGCGTTATCTATCGCAAAATTATACCACCATCTTTTTTGGCCGTTGATCATGACGGCGGCGAAGGCGGCTCACCAGATCATGCCTTCAAAAACGAGATTGAATTGTTCGATGAAGGCAATGCCACCCGCATGGAAATGCGCTTGATTGCAAAAAGCATGGGCCAGCGCGATGGATTGGTGAGTTTCGGTGCCACTGAAGGCGGCAAACAAAATCTGGATCGTCTGGCCGCCCATGTCGACGTGCTGCAACAATCGCCTGCCGAAGCCTTCATCATCAGCCGCAGTTTTCCGGTTTCTCGAGCAAGGCTTTACCAAGCCTGCAGCAATGCCGAAGAAATGCTGGCCTGGTTTTCTCCGCCCGGTGCTAAAACCATCAAAGCTGAATTGGATTTCAAACCCGGCGGCACATTCTTCTATGGCATGCAAATGGCCGATGGCAACATGATGTATGGCAAATCGCTCTATGTTGAAATCGTGCCGGGTGAGCGCATTGTTTATTACACCCGCTTTGCCAATGAAAAAGGCGAAATCATCAGCCATCCCATGGCGCCAACCTGGCCTCGGGAATTGCACACGACATTTCTGTTTACCGATGAAGGCGAGCATAACAGCCATCTCACCATCATCTGGAACTATGACGGCAATGACCCAACCCAAAAAGCCACTTTCGATGGCGCTCGTGCTGGCATGAGAGGTGGCTGGACGGGAACATTGGATCAGCTTACAAACTATCTGCGCAGAGCCTAAGGGGAGGAACCAGTGCTAACAGCCATCATCATCGCAATCCTGATCATCGCGTTTTTGGCTATTGCGGCTTCAAGGCCAAATACGTTCAGCCTTTCGCGCAACATGGATATGAAAGCTCCGCCCGAAAAAATCTTTGTGCATCTCAATGACTTCAAAAACTGGAGCACCTGGTCGCCTTGGGAGAAGATGGATCTGAATTTGCAACGCAATTATTCGGGTTCAGCTTCAGGAAAAGGTGCCAAATATGCGTGGCTTGGCAACAAAAAAGTGGGTGAAGGCAACATGGAAATCACCCGCTCTGTGCCCTCAACCAACATTGAGCTAAACCTCAATTTCTTGAAACCGTTCAAGGCCAGCAATGTCACCGAATTCAAAATCACACCCAAGGGCAATATGACCAATATCAACTGGGAAATGCGCGGGCCCTTGAACTTGATGATGAAGGTGATGCACATGTCCATGAACATGGACAAGATGGTGGGCAAAGATTTTGAGGCGGGCCTTGCTAACCTAAAGGCCATTGTGGAAAAATAATATGGCATTGAAAGACATGGGC
>JAYVXY010000049.1:0-7932 GCA_043784785.1 Aestuariivirga sp.
TTGTTCCTTGGCATATTGTTTTTTATTGCCGGAATAAATCAACGTGGCCAGCGAGCGCATCACGCTCATCGTTCCTTCATCCTTGCCGAAATTGGATTCCATACCCCAAATGCCAAGAAGCACATAACGATCAACACCATATTTTTTCTCAATCGCGGCAAGCAAAGCATCATTGGCCACAATCATCGTCTTGCCAGTTTCAATACGTGCAGGGGTCACTGCCGTGCCCAAATAATCTCCCGTTGCTATTTTGAATTCGGGTTGGGTATTGGCAAGCTTCACAACCGCAGGATCAGGCTCGGTGATGCCTGCAAAGGCTTGGTCAAACAGGTCTCGCGAATAGCCCGCCGCTTTCACGCGCGGCCACAGGGTTTGAATAAACGCCTCAAACTTTGCATCAGCAAAGGCATAATCTGGCGCTGACATAAGACCAACTGCCAAAGCCGCTGCTATCAAACGTTTCATTCTACGCTCCATCCCATCAAATCGAATCGGCTTATGCCGTCGATTGTTTATCAGTGATAGGATGAAGCGCGAAATTGTGGTTTGGATTAGACGGCATTCCGCCGCTCTAAATGCCGTTCCCAAGCGAGTGCCGATGCCACGATCAAATCGAGATCATTATATTTGGGTGCCCATCCCAGAATCTCGCGCACGCGTGTGGCACCAGCCACAATTGCTGCCGGATCACCAGCACGTCGCGGCACGAGCCGTTTATTCACCGGGCCGCCAAAGGCTTTTTCAACAGCGCCGATCACTTCAAGCACCGAATAACCTTTGCCATAGCCGCAATTAAACACACCGCTTGCTCCTCCACGCCGCAAATGCGCCAAAGCGTCCATATGGGCTGAAATCAAATCGCTCACATGAATATAGTCGCGCAAGCATGTGCCATCAGGCGTGTCATAATCCGTGCCGAACACATCCATTGAAGCGCGTTGGCCCAAAACAGTTTGGCACGCCACTTTAATAAGATGCGTAGCGCGCGGCGTTGATTGGCCAGAGCGGCCGCGCGGGTCAGCGCCTGCCACATTGAAATAACGCAGCGCCACATAATTTAAACCATAGGCCAAATGAGAATCTTGCAGCATCATCTCCGTCATCCACTTTGATGTGCCATAAGGCGAGATGGGTGCTGGCTTTGTTACCTCAAAAACCGGCTGGGTTTCGGGATTGCCATAAACCGCAGCCGTTGATGAGAAAATGAAATTCTTAACACCGGCCTTCACAACGGCAGCCACAAGTGCTCGCGATTTCACAGTATTGTTAAGATAATAGCCCAAAGGATCAGTCATTGAATCCGGCACCACAAGCGAGCCTGCAAAATGCACAACTGCATCAATGTTATTGGCTTTGATGATCCGCTCAACCAGCGCTTCATCAGCAATATCGCCCTGCACCAGCTTGGCTTGTGGCGCAATCGCCCAGGCAAATCCGGTTGTGAGATTATCGAGCACCACGACGTCTTGGCCAGCGTCGATCAACGCCAAAACCATGTGGCTGCCAATATAACCCGCACCACCCGTCACCAAAACTGCCATGTGTCGTCTCCTCTGCCTTAATGGAATATCAATATGGCAAACGATAGTTTATAGTCTATGATTTGAAGTAATCTAATCGCAATCCAAAGCACTTATGTTTAAGAGTTGATTAAGATGACCCGCCCCATCAAAAAAGCAATTTTCCCCGTCGCTGGCCTCGGCACGCGGTTTCTTCCGGCCACCAAAGCCATGCCCAAAGAAATGCTCACTGTGGTTGATCGCCCCCTGATTCAAATCGTGGTGGATGAAGCGCGCGATGCCGGCATAGAACATTTGATTTTCGTTACAGGCCGCAACAAGAGCGTGATCGAAGATCATTTCGATAAACAGTATGAGCTTGAATCAACTCTGCGCAAGCGTGGCAGGTCAGAGTCCTTGAGCGTTCTCGAACAGGATTTGCCCGGCGCTGGCCAAACCAGTTTCACCCGTCAGCAGGAACCATTGGGCTTGGGCCATGCCATTTGGTGCGCCCGCAATATTGTTGGCAATGAGCCGTTTGCCGTATTGCTGCCAGATATGATCATCAAAGCAACACCCGGCTGCCTTAAGCAAATGGTAGAGGTGTATCACGAGCGCAATGGCGGTAATGTGGTTGCCGTTGAAGAAGCGCCATGGGAACAAGTGCATCGTTATGGTGTTGTCGGTGCTGCCGATTGGCACGACAATCATTTTATGATCAACGCCATGGTTGAAAAACCAAAGCGTGAGGTGGCCCCCTCAAATCTCATTATTTCTGGCCGCTATATTTTGCAGCCCGAAATTTTTGCCGAAATCGAAAAACAAAAGCCAGGCTTGGGCGATGAAATCCAAATCACTGATGCGATGATCCGGCTGATGGAGCATCAATCTTTTTATGGTCTGAAATTTAACGGCACCACTTATGACTGTGGTGATAAAATTGGCTTTCTCGCCGCCAATGTGGCCTTTGCCTTGGAGCGCGAAGATTTAGGCCCGGCTTTCCGCTTGGCGTTGCAAGACATTATTGCCAAGCATAATGGCTTCCTCAGCTGGAATGCCAATAGTGAACTGGCCGCCATTCTCCACGACATCAAGTCAGGCTATCTCGCCAAAGACGAGCCCGAATTGCCAGCCCTTGAAAAGCAAGCCTGAACAATCAAATCCAGCCAACAGTCAAAAGCGCCTAAAGCAAACGCTTTTGTTTCTGGGGCTGGCGGCTGTAGCATGGTTGGTTCTGGCCTATCAGATTTTGCCGGCCTATTGGCAGCACTATGAATATCAGCAAGGCCTTGTCGGCCAATCCATGCTCACCCACACCAAGCAAGGCATTGCGGGCGATCCCATTAATGTGGGTCTTATCGGTTCAAAACGTGATGTAATATGCGCTTTCAATGCCGCAGGCTGGGAACCGGCTGATCCTGTTACCTTCAGAACAAGTGTCAAAATCATTGGCAGCGTGGTTTTAAACAGGCCCTATAAAACAGCGCCCGTTAGCCCTTTGCTCTATAATGGCAAGCGTGAAGACTTAGCCTTTCAAAAGCAGGATGGCAAAAGCGCCAACCACCGCCATCACATCAGGCTTTGGAATGTCTTGAATAACGGCACTGAAGGAAGGCCAGTGTGGCTGGGTGGGGCAACCTATGATAAAAGCGTTGGGCTTAGTCATTACACCTTGCAAGTGACCCATCATATTGCTGCATCAATTGATGACGAGCGTGATTTCATTTCAACTGATTTATCAGAGGCTGGTGTGGTCACAGACATTTATCAGATCTCGGGTATCGGCCCCACCTTGATCGGGCGCAATGGCAATGGTGATCGCTATTTCACTGATGGTGAAGTGGTGTTTTCAGCGCTGGCAGAGGATTGCCAATCCCAACCCGGCAAGCCGCCCACCACAAAACCTGCAGGCACGATCATTCGACTCAAAGATATGTTCTGGAAGTATTTAAGGCACGTGCTTTAAAGGGCGGATTGATTTGGCAATTATTACTTCTTGAGCACAAGACTCGTTGAAACCCGCTGGTCATTGTAATTGCCGGTTCCCAATGCTGTGCCATCATCATACCAAGTGCCGAGATAAGTTACAGCCGCACTCATATTGGGGTTCAGGGCCCATTCAAATCCTGCGGTCGCAGTCTTCGTCATGGTTGTTGTCGTGCCTGTGTCACTGCGTGTGAAGCCAACGCCAGCCAAGAGATTCACATTGTCGCGCATCGCATAAGAAACATTGATCCCGGCATTCCAGCTTTTCGTGCCGCCAATGCCAATGTTTTCTGTTTCGCCGAAATCAATACCACTTACACCTTCAATTTTGAGAAGTGGCGTCGGGCTCCAATCCAAGCGGCCCTTCAAGCCAAAAGCTGAGTCATTTGCCAGTGCGGGGTCGGCATAGCTGCGCAGCAGATAGGCCAAGGCTATATCGCCTTGCCAAATCGGGCCATCATCCAAGTTCACGCCAATCGTTCCCGAAAAGCCCTGGCTGTCACGCTTCTGACCATTGCGATCAACCGCCTGATCGTGAAAACGCGGCGCATAGCCGACTTCAGTATAGGGCTTCAGCCTTGCACCAAAATCACCCAATGTGGCGCGCAGTGTTAACGATGGCTCGATATAGTTGCGGTCGGAGTTGACCTCCGTGCCGCCGCCCGTCAAGGCCACATCATCAAATACACTGCGGGCCAAAGCGGCTTTAACCGACCCCTCAAGCCCGCCAAAATCATGCACCAGATCAACACCCACGCCAAAGTTCTTGTCGCGGCGTGGTTCAGCCGCCGTAGTCGGCAGCGAGCTATCGCCAAGGCCTGTTTCATTGGCCACAAAATTTGCCGTAAAATCAGCATGGGTCGTGTGCAGAATGTCCAATCGAAACTTCGTCTCGGCTGCACCCGTCAGCGTCGAAAGATTGGGATCATTCACATAGTGCAGAAAGTCAGCGCTGGCCGATCCCGTCCAGCTATGGCGCGACCAATCGCTTTCAAAGCGTAGACCTGGCTTGAGATGAAGGCCAATATCAGCTTTTGGGTTGGTGTTGCTCTGCGCAACATTGGATGTGGCAACGCCACCAATCTCGATTGTCGGATAAAGCTTGATGCCACCTGTGTTGATGCCTGTGGGCGCGTAAGGGTCAGCCAAAACTTCCTTTTTGCGCGGCGCAATGAGTTCTTCAGGTGCCACCACCGCAGCACTCGTACTTTGCGGCACGACATCGCTTGAAGTAATCACAGATGTGTCATCTAAAACCGTGGGTTTGAGCAGTGGCGCAGCTTCTTGCGCTTGCGCAGCCGCCGCACTAACGGCCAAAGCCGCCGCCAGCAACACCCCACGCCTAATCAGCCGCTCACTCACATCCAGTCTCCACAGAACGGAGACTTAACAAAAACATGGTTAATGGAGGGTTTCGATCAGGCCTTGGTCATGCCGTTCAAAAACAAGGCGACGCCACTGTTAACAACCGTTTCAAGCTTATATTTAGGGGCAATTTTTTCAGCACCAAACAGCTTTGGTTTGACCATGCCGCACATGACAAGTTCCACAAATTGCGTGGCCGCAAGCGTCGCATCAGCCTGACGCAGCGTACCATCATCCATCTTGCTTTGCAGATAGGCCGCAATCTTGGCATTGCCATAAGCCGGACCCGCTTCATAAAAAGCTTGCCCGATTTCTGGAAATTTCTCGGCCACGGCAACAACCAAGCGCACATAGGCCATTGTTTCCTCAGCATTAAGCAACGTGCCAAACCGTATCGCCAAATCATACAGCACTTCTGCAATAGGCCGTTCTGGCCGTTCAATGACCACCGTCTGTTCGGCCTGATGTCGCCGATCACGAAAAATCAGCGCTTCGAACAATTTTTCCTTGGATGGGAAATAGGCATAGACTGTGCCCTTCGAAACACCCGCAGCTTTCACAATGTCATTCATGCTGGCACCATCAAAGCCTTGGCGCAAAAAGCAGCGTTTCGCACCGTCCAAAATCTGTTGGCGTTTGGCACTATCGAGAGTGTCGTCAGAAATTATGGCAGCAGCAGTCATGCGAAAAATAATCCTCTATATGCATCAAACCGAACCGTTCGGTCTTGCATATAGCAATATAAAATGCTAACTACAAGGCCTAAACCGAACCGTTCAGTCCATTTTGTGAGTGTTCCATGTCCAACGCTGCCCTGAAGATTCCTAATCAACCCCAAAGCCAAGAATCTGTACGCCAAGAGCCTGCACGTCTGGAGGCGGTAAGGCCTGCGCCAACGACACAGGCAGCACCAGCGCAGCCCGCAGCTCCCAAAAAATCCAACCGCGCACGCTATATTCGGTTTGCATTATTGGCCGTCGCCTTGGCCACTGCCGCCTATTACGGCAATGATTACTGGCAAGTGGGCCGCTTCCAGATTTCCACCGATGATGCTTATGTACAAGCCGACATGTCTCTGGTTGGTAATAAGCTGGCAGGTTATGTGAAAGATCTGCCTTTCGCCGATAACGCGCAAGTTAAAGCAGGCGATGTGATCTTGCGCCTCGATAGTATCGACTATGAACTGGCTCTGACGGCTGCAAAAGCGCGAGTCGAAACCCAAAAGGCTACAATCGCTACCACAGCACAACAGGTTCTGGCTCAGCAGGCTCAGATCAAGGCTGCGGAAGGTCAGTTGGCCAACGCGCAGGCCAATGAACAAACCGCCACCATCGTCCAAGCCCGCGCTTCAGAACTTCTAAAGAGCAAAGTGGGCAACCAGCAAACCATGGACACCACAACCGGTGCGCTCCAATCGGCCCGCGCCAGTGTTGACGTGGCCCAGGCCAATATCGAGGCCGCAAAAGCCCAAATCGGCATTCTCAATGCTCAAGCCAATGCCGCTACGCACCAGCTAGACGAACTGAACATCGCCGTCACCAAGGCGCAGAACGATCTGACTTATACCGAAATCAAGGCTCCCTTTGATGGCATTATCGCCAACCGTGCGGTGGAACCCGGCCAATTTATCGGTGCAGGCAGCCGTTTGATGGCGCTGGTGCCGGTGCAGAACTCTTATATCCAAGCTAATTTCAAGGAAACCCAATTGGCCGACATCCACCCCGGCCAAAAAGCTGTGATCATCATTGATGCCCTGAAGGGTGAAAAGTTTGAAGGCGTGGTGCAAAGTGTGGCCCCTGCTTCGGGTGCACAATTCTCGCTTCTGCCACCTGAAAATGCCACCGGCAGTTTCACCAAAATCACCCAACGTGTGCCAGTCAAAATTACGGTGCCGCCAGAATTGGCCACTAAGCTGCGCCCCGGCCTTTCGGTGAATGTCTCGGTTGATATGCGCGATACTGGTAAATAATCATGTCGGCCACCGCCACCATGCCAGCCCAGCCCGCTGCCAAAGCACCATGGAACATGCGCCATGTCGCGGCCTTTGTGGTCATGATCTTTGGCATGTTCATGGCGATTTTGGATATTCAGATCGTTTCGTCATCTCTGTCTGAAATCCAAGCCGGTATTTCCGCCAGTGCCGATGAAATCTCTTGGGTTCAAACCAGTTATTTGATTGCCGAAGTGGTGATGATCCCGCTTTCCGGCACGCTCACGCGCATTTTCTCAACCCGCTATCTTTTCGTTATGTCGGCGGCTGGCTTCACCGCCATGAGCTTCATGTGCGCCATGTCGACTTCGATCAATGAAATGATGGTATGGCGCGCCCTGCAAGGCTTTGTCGGCGGCGCCATGATCCCGACCGTGTTTGCCACCACCTTCGCCATTTTCCCGCCCGACAAGCGCGTAGTCATAACTCCTGTCATCGGTTTGATCGCCACGCTTGCACCAACCATCGGTCCAACGGTCGGTGGCTATCTCACCGATTTGTTTTCATGGCAGTGGCTGTTCCTCGTCAACATCATTCCGGGCATCCTCGTTACCATTGGCGCATATACACTGATTGATTTCGATAAACCTGATCTCGCATTGATCAAGAAATTCGATTGGACGGGCCTTGCCCTGCTCGCGATTTTTCTTGGGAGCCTCGAATATATATTGGAAGAAGGTGCAGCCGATGATTGGCTGCAAAGCGCTCTGATTTCACGCCTCATTCTCATCTGCGCAGTTTCTGGCACCGCCTTTTTCTGGCGGATGTTCACCATGCCCAATCCGCTGGTTGAATTCTCCGCCTTCAAAAATCGCAACTTCACAGCCGGTTGCATTTTCTCTTTCACCATGGGCATCGGCCTTTATGGCCTCACCTATCTTTATCCTGTCTATCTCGCCCGCGTGCACCAATATTCAGCATTGATGATTGGTGAAACCATGTTCGTCACCGGTATCGCGATGTTTTTAACGGCACCCATTGCTGGCCGGCTTTCCGTTAAAGTTGATCCGCGCATCATGATCGGTGGCGGCTTCATTGGCTTTGCCATCGGCACATGGATTGCCTCCTACATCACGGTACAATGGGGCTTTT
>JAYVXY010000050.1:0-2374 GCA_043784785.1 Aestuariivirga sp.
CCAAATCTGGACCATACTGACTGGCAATCATCGTCAGCATCATATCAATCGCTGTGGTGCCGCCAGCACTTGTAAAACGATCACCGTCAATCTCAAACAGGCCACCAGTCGCTTTGATATCGGGAAAGGCCTCGGAAAAACCGGGCAGGTTTTCCCAATGGATTGTGCAGCGATAACCATCCAGCAGCCCTGCTTCGGCGAGAATATGCGCACCGGTACAGACCGCACCAATTTGCGCTCCGCGCCTTGCCGTTTTGCGCAGCCAGCTTAGCGTCCGCTTATCGGTATGACGCTGCACATTGAGGCCAGCACACACCACAATTGCGGCATCAGTGTTG
This sequence comes from Aestuariivirga sp., assembly GCA_043784785.1. Classification (GTDB taxonomy): domain Bacteria; phylum Pseudomonadota; class Alphaproteobacteria; order Rhizobiales; family Aestuariivirgaceae; genus Aestuariivirga. Next base: position 339 of record JAYVXY010000050.1, read on the forward strand.
ATGGTTTCCATATCACCATTCACCATGGTGAGAAATTGGTTGGAAGCCGAAACAGGCTGGCCATCGAGCGAATGTAATGTCCAGCGATAGAGCAGTTTCTCAGACAAGCGATTGGCAATACGCAACGGCTCGATCACAGAGGTGACCGGCATCATCGTAAATTCAGGAACGAGAACTAAAGCCACGGTTTGCGGCAGTTCTTTCGGTTTATCTCCAAACATCAAAATCTCCGTACAAGGCCATTGTGCGCCAAGAAACGACCATTGTCCACTAGCGCCATTGATTAACCCAAAAGCGACGTTATGTGGAGCAATGAGTCGTATTCCGGCACGGTCTGTCGCTAATGTTTGAGCGAATTTTGATGGTTTTCGGCAAGTTAGCGAATAGAATTTGGAGTTTCGCTTATGAATGCACCCCACTTGCACAGCCGCACAGCATCGGCCACCATGGCCAATCCGGGCGCTGCGTTTCTGAGCAAAACCTCAATTGAGATTACCCCGAAGCAAATTGAAAAGCTGCCTTTGCTGTCCGCCAATTTGGCCAAGGGAACCAATGTTTTTATAGCCCTTATCGATCCCACGGAAGTGGAGGCGCAAATCAACGCCTGCGTGGCCCTGCGCGCTGTCGGCCTAGAACCAATCCCCCATGTTCCAGCCCGCTTTGTGCGCGATGAAGATGATTTGAAGCATCGCATCGGGGCTTTTGCCAATAAGGCACAAGTGACCAATATCCTCTGTTTGGGCGGTGGTGCGCCAGAACCCATCGGTAAATTCAATGCCGCAATTCAATTGATGGAAACCGGTGTGTTCGAAGCCAATGGTTTAAAGCGTATTGGCGTTGCTGGTCATCCCGAAGGCAACCCCGACATCACTAAAATTCATGGCGAAGCTTCGTTATTGGCGGCTTTGAAAACCAAGCAAGCTTGGCTCAATGAAAAAAACATTAAAGGCTTCATCGCCACGCAATTTTTGTTTGATGCAGGGCCCCTGGCTCTGTGGGCGGGCCAATTGCGTGAGCAGGGCATTGATTTGCCTTTACATGTTGGTGTGCCTGGGCCGGCAACGATCAAAACTCTGGTGCGCTATGCCGCCATGTGTGGCGTTGGCAATTCAGCCCGGTTCATTCGCAAGCAGGCCTTGAATATTACCAAGTTGCTTTCAGTTTCTGAGCCAACTGAGTTTGTCGATCAGCTTGCTGTGCTGCATTTTGATAAGCCGGAACTTGGCATTGCCGCCCCGCATCTTTATCCGTTTGGCGGGTTTGATAAGCTTTTTGATTGGCTGAATAAGCAACAAAGCTGAGCCGACCGAGTTTCCTCGGTCAGCTAACTTGATCTTAGATCTTAGTTTACGGAGCTTGAAACGTGGCTGCCGTTCTTTTCATCCAAGCGATTAACTTCCCTTTGTGCAGCATCAGACAGGCCTTGGTGCTTGCGGATCATGGCAGCCGAAGGTTGCTTTGCAAAAGCAACGTTTTCGCTGCTGAGCTCTGGATAGGCGCCAGTATAGCCAACGGTGGAGCGTACATCGACCCTGTCGTTTGCCAAAGCTGAAGTTGAAATTGCGGCCAAGGCCAAAAGAGTAATTGCGATCTTGTTCATAATATAGTCCTTTGTTTTTTAATTCGGGGAGGGGGTTATTCCGATCCCGATGAACTAGATATGGTGTTTGGATAGCCGCATTCCAGTAAAATGTAACAAAAATAAGTATATTTTTTAATGCAATGATTTCAATTAGTTGAGTTATGAATTTGACCTTTTGATCAAAATTATTCAAGCATGTTCAAACATCCTCACTTTGTTGTGATGTTCCATTGAAAATGCACCCACGGATGGCCAGTGAACTGTGCGATCCTTGATAATTGAGGCATTAGAGCATCGCACTTTCAGTTGAATCCATAGCCTGCTGCTTCGAAGAAGTTTGAGCATTCTTGGGGGGGAAACAGAGTGCATATGTTGCCGATGGCTTTCCACAGATCATCGATGCTTCTGGCGGCAGTTGCGCGCAGATGGGCTTTGAGTTTTGAGAAGGCCATCT
>JAYVXY010000051.1:0-22955 GCA_043784785.1 Aestuariivirga sp.
TTCACCTTGTCAAAATCAGATTCCACACACCAGAAGCAGCCGCCAGCAAAGACTGCGGTTTCGGTTTTGGCGATGCTGCTGGTTGGATAAAGCGAAAGGGCAACAAGAATGGCGAGCAGAATTTTTTGCATGAGTGGCTCCTGATGGGCGCTCTATACATTGGACGAAGATATTCGACCAATCAACAACACGCACAAATTTGTGATGTGGGGATTTCCTCGGTTCTGGATACCTCCCCACATCCCGTCATGCCAGCGAAGGCTGGCATCCCGCTTCTTTCGCAAACCCAACTCGTGGCTAGCTGGATCCCAGCTTTCGCTGGGATGACGGCTTAAACATGGAACTTCACAGGATAGATTTTTTTGCCCTATTTTCGCGTCAAGCTGCCCAGAACGCCGCGCACCAAGGCATTGCCCAAAGAACGCGCAACGGAATAGCCCACTTGCTTTGCAAAAGTGCCCGCTGCTTTTTCCAACGCCTTTGTGGAAGGCGAAAGTGGTGCCGACGGCGCACTTGCTGCGGCCTTGACCATTAGTTTTTCATAAGCTGACTCACGATCAATTGCGGTTTCATATTTGCCAGCAACGGGCGAAGCCGCGATGGTCGCTTGGCGCTGTGCTGGTGTGACCGGCCCCAATTGGCCTGAAGGTGGGCGAATGAATGTGCGTTCCACCATGGTGGGCACACCTTTCAGATCAAGCACTGAAACCAGCGCTTCGCCCTTGCCCAGCTCGGTGATTGCGGTTTCGGTTGAGAATTTCGGATTGGGCCGGAATGTGGTGGCTGCGGCTTTCACGGCCTGTTGATCGCGCGGCGTGTAAGCGCGAAGTGCGTGTTGCACACGGTTGCCCAGTTGGTCCAGAACCCCATTGGGAACATCCAGCGGATTTTGCGTCACGAAATAAATGCCAACGCCCTTGGAACGGATCAGCTTCACCGTCTGCTCAATTTTTTGCAGCAAGCCAGTGGGTGCATCGGCAAATAGCAGATGGGCCTCATCGAAGAAGAACACCAGTTGCGGCTTTTCGGGGTCACCAACTTCCGGCAAGGTTTGAAACAGTTCCGACATCAACCACAACAAGAACGTGGCATAAAGCAGCGGCGAAGTGACCAGTCTATCTGCCGCAATGATGTTCACATAGCCACGGCCATCTTTGATGGTGCGCATAAAGTCTTTGATGTCGAGCGCCGGTTCACCAAAGAATTTATCGCCGCCCTGCTCTTCAATCACAATCAGCTGGCGCAGAATGGCGCCCACTGTTGTTGTTGCCACATTACCATATTCCGTGGTGATCTGTTTGCCGCGCTCTGTCAAATCCTTGAGCAATGCGCGCAAGTCTTTCAAATCAAGCAGGGCCAGGCCTTCCTGATCAGCGATTTTAAATGCGATGTTGAGTGCGCCCTCTTGCGCATCCGTCAAACCCATCAGGCGCGACAGCATCAATGGACCCATTTCGGTGATGGTGGTGCGAATGGGGTGACCCTGCTCGCCGAATACATCCCAGAACATGGTGGGCGTTGCTTCGTATGTGTAAGGGTTCAGCCCTACTTGCTTGGCGCGCTCGACCAGAAAATCAACCGGCTTTCCGGCTTGCGAAATGCCTGAAAGATCGCCCTTAATATCAGCGGCAAAGACCGGAACACCCATTTTTGAAAAAGCATCAGCCATGATTTGAAGGCTGACGGTTTTTCCCGTTCCCGTAGCACCCGTCACCAAACCGTGGCGATTGGCCATGGGCAGATAGAGCACCTGAGGCTTGTCACTTTTACCTAGGAAAATGGTATTGTCGGTCATCTGAGACTACTCCTGCATTGCAGCGGGTCTTTACGATATTGCGTGCAACTCGCCCACTTCAATCTTGCGCCAGTTTTTGAAAGTCTCATGTTGGAAACTTTGTAATTTCTCGCGCTCCTCTGCCGTCCACACATCCAGTTTCAGCACCACGGCGATGGTGGCAACTTCGGCGGCACGCGCAGCACCATCATCACATTTCAGGGCAATGCCCAAACCCGCATGCGGAATGCTGCCGCAATAAACACCCTCGGCTCCGGTTTTCATAAACAGGCGCGGCACAGCTTGCATCACCCGCGTATCAAAGCGCCCCGTGCCTGCAATCATAAAGGGATATTGGCGCGCAGCGTTTAATATGCGCTGGCAAGCCGCATTTTCAGGGTCACAAAGTTTGGCAAAGCCCAGCGCCAAATTCTCCAGCGGCACCCCCCAAGTTGGAACCGAACAGCCATCAACACCGCGCGGGGCATTAGCCAAGCTCACTTCACAAAGGCGTTCAATGGTTACAGCTATGGCTTTTTGAACGGGGTGACCTGGCGTTACATAATCATGTGCGTCCACGCCCAATTGTTTGGCCAAGGCCAGCATGCCGGCATGTTTGCCTGAGCAATTATTATGCACCTGTTGCGGTTTTACGCCCTCGCGCACCAGCTCATAAGACGCTTCTTTATAGACTGGCCAATGCACGCCGCATTCATAAGCCGTTTCCGCAACGCCGCATTTCTGCAACATTGAACGCGCCACACGCACATGTTCGGCCTCGCCATTGTGTGAGGAACAGCACAGGGCAATTTCCTCATCGCTGAAACCAAATCTGTCAGCGGCCCCGCTTTCAATCATGGGCAGACATTGAAAGGCTTTGATGGCCGAGCGCGGATAAATCGGCGTGGTTGTGTCGCCCTCGGCCAGCACAGTTTCGCCCTTCATATTGCACACCACATAAGCCCCGCGGTGGCGGCTTTCAACGATGGGCCCGCGTGTCACCTCAGCGATAACCGGATTATTCATGTGATCTTCACCAATCTGTCGTTAAATTCTTTACTGCGACAATCGAATCATTGTCTTGTCTAAATCTCATACTATGTAGCGCGTTGAAACTCATTTTACGGACACATCGATGATCACCCGCGCCATTGCTTTTCAACATATGGATAATGAACCTCCCGGCCTGTTTGGCGAGTTTTTGGCGGCGCGCGGTGCTAAGCTAGATATCATCCAATTGCACAGGGGCGAAGAGATTCCATCTCTCGCCCCTTATGATTTTATGCTGGTGATGGGCGGGGCCATGGATGTGTGGGAAGAGGCCCAGAATCCCTGGCTCATTTCCGAAAAGGCCGCCATTCGGGAATGGGCCATAAACCGCAACCGGCCGTTTTTTGGCGTCTGTTTGGGCATGCAGCTTTTAGCCGAAGCTTTGGGCGGCAAGGTGGGTTTGGCTGGTGAAGCGGAAGTTGGCATTGGTCGTGTGGAACTTAACCGCCGACATGCCTTGACGGCGGGCCTGACAAAATCGTTCAAAATGATGCAATGGCATCATGCCGAAGTCACCCAGTTGCCAGATGGTGCTGAGGTTCTTGCGTCATCAGCCACCACGCCGGTTCAGATCATGGCTGTGGGCGGCAATCTGGTTGGCACGCAGTTTCATGGCGAATTGACACCGGAACTGGTGGCGCGCTGGGCTGATATTCCACAATATATTGAATGGCTGGAAGCTTCACTCGGATCTGGCGCTTATGATCGCGTTTGTGCTGAAGCCCTGCCCCTAATGCCAAAGATGCGCAAGGTCAGCCAAGCTATGTTTAGCAATCTGGTTGAAGGCAAGGCGCTGCGCGTGGCGGCTTAGGCGCTGTCAAATTATATCCGATTGAAGGGCTGAACCATGGCGAATTATATTCTGGCAATTGACCAGGGCACCACATCAACCCGCGCCATTGTCTTTGATCAAAAGCTGAATCCTAAAGGCTCAGCCCAAAAGGAATTCAAGCAATTTTATCCCGCCTCTGGCTGGGTGGAGCATGATCCAGAGGAAATCTGGAAGTCAGTTTTATCCACAGTCAAAGCTGCCATCAAAAAGGCGGGGGTTAAAGCGGCAGATATCAAATCCATCGGCATCACCAACCAGCGCGAAACAGCGGTGGTGTGGGATCGCAAATCGGGCAAAGCCATTCACAAGGCCATTGTCTGGCAAGATCGGCGTACGGCTGATTTTTGCAAGGCGTTGAAGGCCAAAGGGCTTGAAACACTCATCACGCAAAAGACCGGATTACTGCTTGACCCATATTTTTCAGGCACCAAGCTCAATTGGATTTTGGATCATGTTAAGGGGGCCCGCGCCAAGGCGGAAAATGGTGAGCTCTGTTTTGGCACGATTGACAGTTTTCTCATCTGGCGTCTAACGGGTGGGCGCGTTCACGCCACCGATGCCACCAACGCCTCGCGCACATTGCTCTGTAACATTCATACCGGGCAATGGGATGACGAACTGCTCAATATTTTAAACATCCCGCGCGCTGTTCTGCCGGAGATCAAAGACTGTGCGGCGGATTTTGGTGTTTGTGAGAAGAAATTATTTGGTGCCGCTATACCAATCGGCGGCGTGGCGGGCGACCAACATGCCGCCATGATCGGCCAAGCCTGTTTTGAACCGGGCATGATGAAAGCAACCTATGGCACAGGTTGTTTTGCGCTGCTCAACACCGGTGAAACCATAGTGCCCTCACAAAACCGTTTGCTCACAACCATTGCCTATCAACTCGATGGCAAACGCATCTATGCTTTGGAGGGGGCAATCTTCATCGCTGGTGCGGCTGTGCAATGGTTGCGCGATGGCCTTCAGGTGATCAAATCTGCCAAAGAGACTGGGGCTTTGGCTAAGGCTTCTGATCCACAGCAGCAGGTTTATCTGGTGCCAGCCTTTGTTGGTCTGGGTGCGCCCTATTGGAACGCAGATGCGCGCGGCGCTTTGTTTGGCCTCACACGGGCTACCACCAAGAATGAATTGGCGCGCGCTGCGTTGGAAGCCGTGTGTTATCAAACCCGTGATCTGCTTGAAGCCATGAAAAAAGATTGGGGCCATGCAGGGCAAACGGTTTTGCGTGTCGATGGCGGCATGACGGCATCTGATTGGACGATGCAAAACTTGGCCGATATTCTGGACGCACCGGTTGATCGGCCCAGGAATTTGGAAACAACAGCATTGGGCGCTGCTTATCTTGCAGGATTGCAGGCGGGCCTTCTGCCCAAACCTGCGGTGTTTGCCAAAACCTGGAAGCGCAACATGCGTTTTGTCGCCAAGATGAAGCCCGCCTTGCGTGATGCCAAATATCAGGGTTGGAAAGATTCGGTGCGCAAATTATTGGCCTAGCCCACCAGATGCGGCATGACCTCGAATGTGCCGCGATAAATCATCTCCAAGGCTACATAGAGAATGATCAAGAAGCCGACATAAGCGATCCAGCGATATCTATCCAAAATCTTGGCAATGAATGAGGCAGCAAGGCCCATCAAGGCTACTGAAAGGGCCAGGCCGGAAACCAGCACCCAAGGGTGTTCGCGCGCAGCGCCCGCCACCGCCAATACATTATCAAGCGACATTGAAATATCGGCGACCACAATTTGCCATGCGGCTTGGGTAAAAGTCTTGTTGCAGCCTGTGGGAGAAATGGAACCATCATGATTCAAATCTTCATTGGTAACGGCCTCTAATGCATCATTGGCATGGCCCACGCGCAACTCACGCCACATTTTCCAACAGACTAAAAGCAGAAGAATGCCACCCACCAAAACAAGGCCAATATATTGCAAAAGCTCCACAGCGACGGTTGCAAATAAAATACGCAAAACTGTTGCCGCAATTATGCCAACCAGAATGGCTTTGCCGCGCTGTTCTTTCGGCAAACCGGCCGCAGCCATGCCAATGACGATGGCGTTGTCGCCCGCCAGCACCAGATCAATCATAATCACTTTAAAAAAAGCGAGTAGCGCTTCTGGCGCAAATAGCTGTTCAATCACGCGTATTCAGCCCCTCTGGCGATTGATTGGACACGTTACATAATGTTCATGTGTAGGTATTTCAAGTCTGGTTCAAGCTTTTAGCAGCGCATTGATTTCGTCTAGATGCGGCATGGAAGGCGCAGTGCCTAGCCGCGTGACCGAAATGCCCGCCATGGCGCTGCCAAAACGAGCCGCCGCCTCCGGCGCTTCGCCCCTCGCCAATGCCGCTGCAAAGCCGCCATTAAAAGCATCGCCAGCCCCTGTGGTATCGATCACTTTGCCGGCACTAAAAATTGGAATGTGGATTGATTGATCACGGCTATGCAACAGTGATCCTTGCCCACCCAATGTAATCAAAGCGGCCCCTGCCCCTTTGGCAAGCAAAACATCAGCGGCTTTTCTGGCACTGGCCAAATCTGTCACTGTCACACCCGTCAGCATTGAAGCTTCCGATTCATTGGGCGTTACATAATCGCAAAGCCGATAAATCGAGTCATCCAAAGGTGCTGCGGGTGCAGGGTTAAAAATCGTGATCACACCGGCAGCTTTGGCAATTTCCAAGGCGCGGATCGCGGCGGGGATCGGTTGTTCCAATTGGGTCATGAAAACTTGTGCATTGCTGATCACTTGCGCATTGGCTTCCACATCAGACACACCGATGGTGCCCGCCGCCCCAGGCACGACAATGATGGCGTTGCTGCCGGTTCCGTCCTGCACGAAAATATAGGCCGCGCCGGTTGAAATTTTCGGGTCTTGCGGGGCCAGCGCGGTCACGCCCTCTTTTGCATATAGGGCTAGCGCCGCATCGCCGAAATTATCTTTGCCCAGCTTGGTGATGAAGGTCACATTTGCTCCAGCGCGCGCGGCGGCGATGGTTTGGTTGGAACCCTTGCCGCCCGGCCCCATGGCAAAAGAAGTGCCCATAATGGTTTCGCCCATCACTGGTTGCCGTGGCGCCCGAAACGCCAAATCAGCCACATAAATCCCTAAAATAACAACGCCGGATTTTGCCATTACGCTCAACCCAGCTTCGCATCAGGCGATACAACACCCATTTTTAGAACAAAGCAGCCATAGAAGCGGCGCTCTCCGGTTTGCACCACACAATAAGATTTCTTGGCGAGATCATAAAACGCAAAGCGTTCGACAATCCCCATGGGCCAGGATTTGCCTTCGGCACGATCAATCTCTTTTTGCACTTCCGATTGCACCGCCGGAATATCATTGGGATTGTCGCCAACTTGCATGCGCGATGCGGGGCTGGTCACGAAACTGTCAAGCGGCATCACTGAGAGAACGGCGCGAACCGCGCGGGCTGCCGTTTCGCAATCAATGCGCAGCAACTTGCCATAAGCCGTGGCCCGGGCCACCGAGTCAGCTGGAAAATTTGTATCGCAGACAATCAAATCATCGCCATGGCCCATGGAACGCAGGGCGTGGAGGACGTCGGCATTAAGCAGCGGATCGAGATTCTTGAGCATTATTTTCTCCCATTTTTTGTGAGACTATGCGGAAGGTGGTGATTTGTCATCTGTGTTGATCGCTCTTCTTAAAACCGTCATGCCAGCGAAAGCTGGCATCCCGCTTTTTTCTTTCTTCCATAATTGAAGGAAGCTGGACCCCAGCTTTCGCTGGGGTGACGATTGAAGAGGGGCGATTGAAACAAACTCAAACATCTTTCATCAACCGCAACGCATCATAAATCGCTGCATGCGTATTGCGCGCCGATACGGCATCGCCAATCCGGTAAAGCGCAAACTCGCCTTCCGGATTCTTCTCCAAAATCTGTGCGCCGCCATTGATCAGCATATTGTAATCAACCGCACCTAAATTTTTCGAATACGGTTTCAGTTCAAAATATAAATCATCCAATGGCCTGGTGCCGTGGTTCACCACCACTTGATCGACCAGCCGCTCTTTCAACACGCCGCCATAGTCGCTGCCGATCACACAGCGCAGTTGGTTGCCTTCGCGCTGCACATCTTCAAGCCGGTAAGTGACGGTGAAAGTCGTATCAAGCTTTTGCAGCGAGCGCATATAGGGCACCAGATTCATGCCCATCACTTCTGGTGCAAACGAACGATCCGGCGTCATGATTTCGAGCTTGGCACCTGAAGCGGCAATCACCTCTGCCGCCTGCATCGCCGTATGATCGCCCGCATCATCGTAAAGCAAAACAGTGCTGCCCGGCTTTACATCGCCTGATAAAATATCCCACGCAGAAACCACCAGATCATTGCCTGATTTCAAAACTTCGGTGTGCGGCAGACCACCAGTAGCAATGATCACTACGTCAGGATTAAGCGCTTTTATATCAGCAGCTTCCGCCCATGTGTTAAACAAAAACTTCACGTTCTGCGCCTCGCATTGCGCCACACGCCAATCAATAATGCCGATCATTTCAGAGCGGCGCTTGGTGCGTGCGGTCAGGCGAATTTGTCCGCCCGCCTGCGATGCCGCTTCAAACACAGTCACATCATGGCCCCGTGCGGAGGCGACACGCGCAGCTTCCAATCCAGCGGGCCCCGCGCCCACAATAACGACATTCTTTTTGAGCGACGCGGGCTCAATCAAATGCGGCATTTTGAGTTCGCGGCCGGTGGCCGGATTGTGAATGCAATAGGCTTCACCACCTTGGTAAATCCGGTCGAGACAATAGGTGGCCCCCACGCAAGGCCTGATGTCATGCTCACGCTTTTCAATAATTTTACGCACGATATGCGGGTCGGTCATATGGGCTCTGGTCATGCCCACCATATCAATTTTGCCCGAAGCAATGGCATGGCGCGCCGTGGCCACATCGGGAATGCGCGCGGCGTGAAAAGTGGGAAAATTGGTGGCTGCTTTAATCTCGCCAGCAAAATCCAAATGCGGCGCAGACTTCATGCCTTGCACGGGGATTACATCAGTGAGGGCCGCATCGGTATCAATATGGCCGCGAATGATATTGAGATAATCGACAAGGCCTGAAGCTTTCAACTTATGCGAAATTTCCAAACCATCGCTCTTGGTCAGGCCGCCCTCAACGGTTTCATCGGCTGTATAACGAATGCCCACAATAAATTCATCGCCCACACGTTTGCGAATGGCGCGCAAGCAATCAAAGGTGAAGCGCGTACGGTTATCAATGTTGCCGCCATAGGGCGCATCCAGTGTGTTGGTCAGCGGCGACCAGAACTGATCTTGTAGATGGCCATAAGCTTCAAGCTCCAACCCATCCATGCCAGCGGCCTTCATGCGCTCGGCGGCATCGGCATAATCATTGATGATGCGCTCAATATCCCAATCTTCCATTTTCTTGGGGAAGGCGCGGTGCGAGGCTTCGCGGTTATGTGATGGTGAAACCACCGGCAACCAATCGCCCTTGCTCCAGCCCGTGCGCCGGCCAAGATGAGTGAGTTGGATCATCACCGCGCAGCCGTGTTCATGCACTTCATCGGTGAGTTTTTTCAACCAGCCCACCACCTCATCTTTGTAAGCCAGCACATTGTTGAACACGGGCGGTGAGTCTTTTGACACAGCCGCTGATCCTGCCGTCATGGTCATGGCAATGCCGCCCTTGGCGCGCTCCACATGATAGGCGCGGTATTTGTCCTTCGGCATGCCGTCTTCGGGATAAGCCGGTTCATGCGATGTGGTCATGATGCGGTTTTTGAGGGTGAGGTGTTTGAGGTGGTAGGGGTGAAGCAGTGGATCGCTGGATTGCATGGTTCAGATTCCGATTTCGGGTCTTGCAAACTTAGCCGCTTTAAGCTGCAATAGTAAATCAGTAGAAATCAGGGGATCAGCCATGCGCATTGAAGCCATATCAGCCGGACGCAACGTGCCGAAGGAAGTCAACGTCATCGTTGAAGTGCCCGTGGGTGGCGAGCCGATTAAATATGAGATGGATAAGGAAGCGGGCACATTGGTGGTGGATCGGTTCCTCTATACCTCGATGCGTTACCCCGGCAATTATGGTTTCATTCCGCACACGCTGTCAGGTGACGGTGATCCGGTTGATGTGCTCATCGCCAATCAGCGCGGTATTGTGCCGGGTGCCGTGGTCGCCTGCCGCCCGGTTGGTGTTCTGAAAATGCAGGATGAAGCCGGTGGTGACGAAAAAATCATCGCCGTGCCCGTACCGCGCCTAACCAGGCGCTATGAAAACGTGCACAACTATCTCGACCTGCCGGACATTACCGTGAAACAGATCGAACATTTCTTCCAACACTACAAAGACCTCGAACCCGGCAAATGGGTGAAAGTGCTGGGCTGGGGCAATGCCATTGAAGCCGAGCAGATGATTTTGGAAGGGATCGAGCGGGCGAAGAAATGATGAAACAAATTTCAATACTAGGTGTTCTAATTGGTGGCATTGCTGATGTAGGGCTGTCTATGCTGGCAAATACAATCTATGTTCTTGGTTGGGTTGAACTTCACCCCAACGTAGTGGCGACACCTACGGTCGGGGCTAATCAAATCAGCTTAAATCAGGCATTGCAGTCCGATGTTAGCCTCTATCTCCCCACATTCTTGATTGGCAGCTTATTCTCTATTGCGGGTGGATACATTGCTGCTCGATGGGCCAAGGATTCATTGGTTCTAAATGGAGCGCTCGCCGCTTGGTTATGCAAAGGTATGGGTTTGTTTGGTATAATAGCTAAGGGCTATGTGTCGTTACTAACTGTATTTGCGATACCGCTAAGTTTCGTCTTATGCGCAATCGGTGGCTGGTTGAGACAAAAACAAATTGTAAATCGCTCTTAGCCAACGAAACCAAACCCAAAAAATCCGTCATTCCGAAAAAGGGCGTATTTTGCGAAGCAAAATGTTAACCCTTTGTCCGGAATCCCGCTTTGCGTAACGCCCTTGCGAAACCAAAGCTGGATTCCGTGTCGCTGGCAAACCTTTTGCGGAAGGGCCGCGAAAGGCAAGGCCCTTGCACGGAATGACGGACTATAACGGTTATAATCAATAGCGATCATTGCGGTCGCGATAATTCCCAGAGTTGGCACCTTTCGCCAATGAAGTAGGTGAGGGATGAAGGAGTTACTTCCCCTCCAACTCCTCCCGCATCATTTCCAATTCCAGCCACTGCTCCTCGCCCTGCATCAATTCATCATGTGCGGCCTGATGGCGCAGCGAGGTTTTTTCGAACAGTTTGGGATTGCTGGTGAAGAGATTTGAGTCGGCCAACACCAATTCAAGCTTGTGAAGTTCAATCTTCAGCGCCTCAATCTTCGCTGGCAGATTATCCAGCGCATACTTCTCCTTGAAGGAAAGTTTGCGTTTGGCTTGCGGCTTGGCCTCAGTCACCACAACAGGTTCACGAATCTCGCGCTCCTGCTCTTTCAATTTCCGTGCCGCCACCCCTGCCCCGCGCTGGGCCAGCATATCAGTATAGCCGCCGGCATATTCGGTCCAATGGCCCTCGCCTTCATACATCAGGATCGAAGTGGCCACACGGTCGAGGAAATCACGATCATGGCTAACCAGCAAAATCGTGCCCCTGTAATCGGCTAACATTTCTTGCAACAGATCGAGCGTTTCCAAATCCAGATCATTGGTCGGCTCGTCGAGCACCAGAAAATTTGATGGCTTGGCCAATTCGCGTGCCAAGATCAGCCGCGCGCGCTCACCACCGGATAAAACCGAAACTGGGGTTCGCGCCTGTTCCGGCTTGAACAGAAAATCGCGCATATAGGAAACCACATGCTTGGTTTCGCCATTGATGGTCACCGATTGGCCGCGCCCCGCCGTGATCACATCTTGCACCAACGTGTTGGGATCAAGACTCTGGCGGCTTTGATCCAGCGCCACAATTTGTAAATTGGTGCCCAGTTTGATGGTGCCTGAGTCAGGTTCCAAAGCCCCCGTGATCAATTTAATCAACGTGGTCTTGCCCCCACCATTGGGGCCTACAATGCCAAGGCGATCGCCACGCAACAGCAGCAGATCAAGCCCCGCCACAATCGTGCGATCGCCATAGGATTTTGAAATTTTCTTGGCTTCCGCCACCAATTTTCCAGAAATATCGCCCGTGGAAGCCGAGAGTTTTACATTTCCCTGGCTACCCACATATTCGCGCCGTTCACTGCGAAGCGATCCCAACAATCCCACCCGGCGCACATTGCGCTTCCTTCGCGCCGTCACGCCATAGCGCATCCAATGTTCTTCAGCGGCAATTTTCTGCGACAATTTCTGTTGGTTGATTTCCTCTTCTTCCAAAACCTGGTCGCGCCATTCTTCAAAAAATTCAAAGCCCCTGTTCATGCGTTTGGCCATGCCACGATCCAGCCAGATGGTGCGATTGGTCAGCGCCTCCAAAAACCGCCGATCATGACTGATCAGAATAAAAGCCGAACGCAAAGATTTCAGCTCTTCTTCCAGCCATTCAATGGCTGGCAAATCGAGATGGTTGGTCGGTTCATCGAGCAGCAGAATATCAGGCTCGGGCGCCAGCGTCCTTGCAATCGCCGCGCGCCGGGCTTCACCGCCTGAAAGCTGCGCTGGATTTTCATCGCCACTGAGGCCCAGTTCATTCAAATAATGGCGGCAGCGATAGGGATTATCAGTCGGCCCCAACCCCGCCTCCACATAATCCAGCACGGTGTTGAAGCCTGCAAAATCCGGCTCTTGCGGCAAATAGCGAATGGTCGTTCCGGGCTGCACCCAGCGCGTGCCGTCATCGGTTTCAATCAAGCCCGCGGCGATTTTGAGGAGCGTGGATTTGCCCGATCCATTGCGCCCCACAAGGCACATTCGGTCATCAGAATGCAGCATGAGTTCGGCGCCCTCAAGCACAGGCTTGCCGCCGAAGGTGAGTTTGGTGTTTTGTAAGTTGAGTAAAAGATTGGCCATGTTGCGCGCTTGCTAGCCTATGCCCGCCCGATTGCCTAGGGGCTTGCGCGGCCTCCATTGCTTGGCCAATATGTTCAAAAAATAAGTGTGAGAGGCTAGGCATGTTTTACGGCGAACCAGAAGGCACGGGATATGAAGTTCTCGATGCAAGATTTAACGCCTGCCTCATTGGCCATGCGCGCGTTGAGCGATTGTGGACAGGTGCGCGATGGTCAGAAGGCCCGGCATGGTTTGCAGGCGGGCGCTATCTCATCTGGTCGGATATTCCAAACAACCGCATGATGCGCTTTGATGAAGCAAACGGCAATGTCGGCGAGTTCCGCAAGCCATCCAATAATTCAAATGGCAACACGGTTGACCCCCAAGGCCGCCTTGTTTCCTGCGAACATGGCGCAAGACGTGTGACACGAACAGAACATGATGGTTCCATCACTGTCATCGCCGATAAATTTGAAGGCAAGCGCCTCAATTCCCCCAATGATGTGGTGGTGAAGTCGGATGGCTCCATCTGGTTCACGGATCCTTTCTATGGAATTGCGGCTGACTATGAAGGGGGGCGGGCCTTAATGGAGCAAGATGGTTGCCATGTTTACCGCGTGGATGGCTTAAGCGGGGCGATCAGCCGTGTTGCCACTGATTTTGACAAGCCAAATGGCCTCGCCTTTTCGCCCGATGAAAAATACCTTTACATCGCCGACACCGGCGTCACTCATAAGGCGAATGGCCCGAAACACATTCGCCGTTTTGAAGTGAACACTAACGGTGCAACACTTGGTAAAAACCAAATTTTCGCCGACTGCACCGCCGGATTATTCGACGGTTTCCGTGTGGACAGCGACGGCCGGATTTGGACCAGCGCTGGCGATGGTGTGCATTGCTATGATCCAGATGGAACACTGATCGGGAAAGTAAAAATTCCAGAACTGGTATCAAATGTCTGCTTCGGCGGGCCAGTGTTGAACCGCTTGTTCATCTGCGGAACAACAAGCCTGTATTCGGTTTATTTGGCGATTAATGGGATCAGGGGTCGTTGATAAGGCAAATGAATTCCTCAAATTTTCCACCGCGCCCACGGGGAATGACTTCGGCATAATAAACAAATTTGAAATTAAACTTATGGCCCAAGGCTTCCTGCGCAATGCCGCGCAACGCGGTTTCCTCGGCAGCAGTCAATGGCCGCTCGGCTACAATGCGAAATTCAATTGTTTTGAGATCATGCTGCACAAACTGGTATTGGATCAGCGGGGCAACATCGCGAAAGGCAGCAAAGCCCAGCAATGGCCAGTGGGTCGTGCCATCAGGCATTCGCACCAGATTGCGTTCTCGGCCAAGAATGCGCTTGAGTGTTGGAAGTTCACGCCCACATGAGCATGGGCCACCAAGCTCGGCATAATCGCCAATGTCATAGCGAATGAGAGGGGTGGCAAAATTATGCAAGTCGGTGATCACCACCCGGCCAATTTCGCCTTCTGCGGCGGCTGAACCATCTTCACGCAAAACTTCAACAATCAAATTTTCCGACATGATATGATAGAGGCCGCTGGCGCTGCATTGCAGGGCAATAACGCCGACCTCATTTGAGGAATAAGTGTCAATTACAGGAACTCCAAACGCGTTTTCTGCCAGCGCCTTGGTATGCGCCGACAAAGTTTCGCCAATGCTTCGAATTTGCCTTAGCCCCGGGAATTTGATTTCATGCTGAACAACATAGGCCGCAAGTGACGCCAAGCTATTGGGGTAGTGCATGAGATAAGCGGGATCAAATTGCCTTATCCACACAGCTTGTTGGGCCGCGTCAGCGGTGATGGGAATGCCCTGTGATCTGCCGGTTTGATGCAACAAACTTGCTGGCGGCCCCCAAGTGTCAGAATAGGCCAGTTTCGGAATATTGGCCCGCACCGAACTCATGCGGCGGGAAAAGTCGCGGGAGTTCCAATTATGCTCGCGCATCGTCATGGCCATCCAGAACAGGCGGTTCAATGCGGTTCGAATCACCACCACGGGCTCGCCAGTTGAACCGGAAGTCTCGGCCTTGTTCAGTGGCATGTGCCGGGGCGGAACCACGGTGCAGCGCAGTGCTGCTCCCGCAGACTGAATATCTCGGCGCCGCAAAATATCCAGTTTTTCTAATCCGCCCGGCAAAGTAAGGGTTGATGGTTTAATCCCCGCACGCGCCAACCGATTGGCAAAATGCTGGCAATGTTTGGCTGCATATTCGGCCAAAACTCCCAACTGGATGCGCCCATGCTCTGCCAGTTTTTCGGATGAAAAATATTGCGTTTCAGCAAGTGATTTTAGCAGTGACCTGAGGCAATCAACAGCCCTGCCCTCAATCCTCGGCCACGCAACGAGTGGCATTACCTCCGGCTTTGTTTCCGAAGTTGTGGGTTTCATTTTGGAATTTCCACAACGGCAATGGGGCAGCGCTCGGCAAGTTCATAATTGCCAACGGAGAGCAATGTAACACCACCCAGCTCCTTCGGCACAGCGCCGCGAAACTCGGCTTTAGTCGGAAAACAATAAACTTCAGACGAGTTTCGATAGACATCAATGCTGGCAATGTCAGTTTCAAGCCAGCCCGAGGCAGCAGCAAGTTTGTTGCGATCTGGAAACAACTGATCAAACAATATAGCGATTTCGGCCACGGGAACATTGGCGTTTCCCGACAAATTTGCGTGCGCCATCATCAATCGCCATTTGAAGGCATGGAATGAACCTTTGGCAGGTTGCGAGGCATCAGCGACCAAAGCCTCAAGTGTGTGATCCCTCTCCGGCCTGAGATAGGTTCGAAATATAATTCGGCCACCAGGGCGAATGAACTTTGTGAGTTGCTGATAAAGTCGCTGCTGGCCACCGGGAAATGACACGGCATTGAAACTGCCATCACCAATGGCCGCCGAAAAATGCCGTGGCGCAAGTTCCATGGTCAGCCAGTCATCGCGAGTAACGTGACGCGACGGCGTATCGCCGGGCCAAACCTTGGCAATCATCATTTCGCTGCGATCAACTGCGACAATGGAAGCAGCTATATTGGCGAGTTCGGGCGTGACCCCCAGTAACAGGACGCGATGTGACGGTTCAGGAAGTTGGCTGCGAATTGCCTGCACCACATCAGCATGTGGCCTGAGTGGCGGTGGAAGGGTTTTCCAGCGCTGGTAAAAACTATTCCAGTGATTATTGTCCGCTGCGCTCAATGGGCTACTCCAGTGCGAGTGCCACCAGCCCTTGCAGCGATGTTACCAGCTTGAAAGATCGTAGGAAACGCCGACTCGGGCGACAAACACATTACCGTCAGCGGTAAAGTCCTCTGTCAAACCGTTTGAGCTACTCAACCTTCCAGAGGTTGTACCAAAACTATAGTAGAGGGCTTCGGCTCGACCGGTCCAACCTTTCGCAAGTGCCATCTCAACACCCGCGCCGCCAACGAAACCAATTTTGGTTTCCCTCATGCTGCCGCCTGTACCGAGAAAATTAGGTACGAATTCCGTGCCAAGTTGATTATAACCAAAATCGCCCACAGCCAAACCGGCTGTAAGATAAGGCATAATCGTTCCTGTTTGCACTCCGAGCCGCCCGCGCAAGGAGCCGAGGAAATCCAAATTAACACCAAGACCTTCTGCCCCATCAAAGCCAGTTGAAACATTGGTAAAGTCAAGATCCGATTCTACACCAAACATCCACTGGCCTTCATAGTGATTTAAACCAGCATGAACCCCACCGATAAATCCCGAAGCCGTCACGGCTTCAGATTCTGGTGACGGGCAACATAAAACTGAAGTCCAATTTGAATTCAGATTGGCAAGACCAGCATCAAAGCCCGCATACAACTCATCGGCATGGGCATTCCCGGCGAAAAGGGCGCAAGTTGCCAATGCTGCAAGGTAAGTTTTTTTCATGGCGTTGCCCCTTGAAATCCGACTTTCAATTATTAATAGATCGTTAATATGCGGTCTCTTGTATTGAGTCAATGAATGGGAAACAAAAAGCGAACTGCGGGAATAGCTTGTTCGCCGCAATCTGATCGTTTGTTAATTCCCAGTTTTTGGCTTCCCCCACACGTGATCGATCCGGCATGCAATTCAGCAGCTGCGACTATTGTTGGGGCGGCGGATCGACCTACCGTTTCACATCACCGTGCGCACCGACCATAACTCCGGAAACAGCACCACAGAAAGCATGTGCTTGAGATAGTCCACGCCTGACGTACCGCCGGTGCCGCGCTTGAAGCCGATTACGCGTTCAACCGTGGTCACATGATTGAAACGCCAGCGTCTGAAATAATCCTCAAGTTCGATCAATTTTTCCGCCAATTCATAAAGCTCCCAATAACGCTTTGGATCACGGTAGATTTGGGCCCAGGCCGCCTCGACGCTTTCATGCGGCAGGTAAGCCATGGTCACATCGCGTTTCATGTGTTACGGCGAGATTGAAAAACCGGAACGTGTTAAGAGCAGCAGTGCCTCGTCATAGAGACTGTTGGATTTCAGCACGGTTTCAAGGCGTGCCATGAGTTTGAAAGCCGGTCGCAGATTATTCGTACCGATAAAATCTCGCGCCGTGGCAATTTCGCGAATGGCCTGCTTCATCCAAAGTTCAGGGGTTTGATGTTGAACCATGAACAGGAACTCGTCATGCGCATCCGACAGCGGATGAACATTATCGAGCAACCCATCAAGATGAAGGTAGTCTCCGTAAGACATTGATGACGCCAATTTATCCTCCGAGACTCAAAACAATTGGTTGAGCAAGCCGTCATGAAACGCCATCTTTATTAAATAGCCAACGCTCTTGTTACGGCTGTGGAATGGAACTTCCAAACTTTGCCATAGCCTGAATAACAGGTTTAATGCGCTGTCCCTTTTCAGTTAGCGTATATTCAGTCTTTGGTGGCACGGTTGGGTAGATTTTTTTTGAGATGAGACCGGCTTGTTCAAGTGATGCGAGACGTGCTGCCAACATCCGTGGGCTAATGCCAAGAATTGAACGTTGCAATTGCGAATAGCGCTTGGTTCCGCTGAGAAGATCACGAACAACCAGCATCGTCCATTTACCGTCGAGCACTTCCGATGCACGGGCAATTGGACAATTCACATCACAAACGGTGTTTAAAAGTTTTTTCATACTATAGTTTTGATAAGTACTTCCTTTTATATAGTCAACTAATTAAATTCCAATAGTCAACCATATGAAAGGACTAACAATGACAAAACTTCGCGTTATCTTGGGTGTTATCGCATTTTCGCAATTTGCACTTGGAATATTGTGTATCTTCGCAGCTAATTTCTTTTTCACTTCAATTGGCCTATCAGCGCCACCCCCGAACAATAACTTCATGATTGGAATGCTGGGTGCTCGGTTCCTTGCCTACGGCTTTGGCTTAGTTGTGTTGGCGCGTCAGAATGAACCATCGCGATTTTGGATGTGGAATATGGTTGGCATTCAGGTCATCGATTTGCTTTTAGGTTTGTTCTATACTGTAAATGGAACGTTAGGCTTAAGTACTTCGGCTTTCCCGATGTTTAATGCTGCCGCATTTGCAATACTGTTAGCGCTGTTCATCCCCAGAACGCAAAATGGAGCACCGGCCTAACCCACCACCCAACCGCCGCCCAACGTCGTCTTCAGTCAGCTTACAAGACTATTGTTGGGTGGCGGATTTGTGGAGTATGACAAGGAATAGCAGGTTTACCGTACGGTGTCAAGCGTTATTTTCCTATTTTTTGATTTTGTTCCGAAACGCTGTTAAGCCTTGCTGCAATTCAGCACTATGACTCGCAGCTACACCCGCCAATGCTTCCAGCGCCCGTTCGGCGTCCTCATCACCTGCGGCGTTGATCATCATTTTGGCAGCACTTGTAGCAAAGCCACTGCGCGACATGATCTGCGCGGCCATGTCTTTCGCCATAGCCAAACTTCCCCCCTTCGCAACCAAACGATCAATCACACCAGCAGTTAAAGCTTGATCGGCTGTCAGCACTTCGCCAAGCAATGACAGGCGCCGAATGATTTGGCTGCCGAAGCGTTTCACGCAGCGCTGTGTGCCCGACCAACCTGGAATGATGCCAATGCCCGTTTCCGGCAGGGCAATTTTGATATGTTCTTCGCCCACACGAAAATCAGCACAAGCGGCCAGTTCCAAACCTCCCCCCAGTGCCGATCCATTGAGCGCGGCGATCAGCGGCTGGCGCAAACGGGTGAGCGCATCAAAGGCGCGGTGCCCCACGCGCACCCATTGTAAGCCAAAATCCTCCGCATGAACTTTTGACCATTCACTGACATCGCCACCGGCGCAAAAAGCTCTTTCACCAGAACCCGTAATCATCACCACACGCACTTCCGGCATCGCGTCAATCAGGTGCGCTGCATGTTCCAGAGCCAAGATCATCTCAAATGTCAGGGCATTCAGCTTTTTAGGCCTTGCCAGGGTTATCGCCGCAATTGCTCCGTCTACGGATAATTCGACATGTTCGCTGCCAGTATTAATCATGAAGTTTCAATCCGATTGTTGCTGCGCCAAAAAGCCTTGCGTCCATCAATTTCAGTTTTGGAGAAACAATCAGCGCAAATTCTGATTGGTCGAGAATGTTGGATTGCAATTCAACGCCTGGCGCAATCTCGGTCACCACGATTCCTCCCGCTGTCAATTTCAGAACACAGCGTTCGGTCACATAGGTCACGTCCTGATTTTGCATCACAGCGCGACGGCCTGAGAAGGTGATCTGTTCGCAAGCCTTCACCAGCTTTTTGATCTTGCCTTCTTTTTCAATGCGCAACTTGCCGTCCATCACTTCCATCTTGGCCCCCGCATTATAAAAGCCGGAATACACAATCTTCTTGGCTCGTGCCGTAATGTCAACAAAGCCGCCCGCCCCGGCCGTCACATGTGGCCTGGCGCCCAGCTTATGCACATTCACGCAGCCTTGTTGATCAATCTGCAAAAATGAAAGCAGCGAACAATCAAAACCGCCCGCCTGAAAATAGGTGAACTGTTGGGGCGATGGCACGATCGCTTCTGCATTCGACGAACAGCCAAACTGGAACTCCAATAATGGAATGCCACCAACAGCGCCCTGCTCAATCACCCATGTCACCTCGCCATGATGCCCCTCCTCAAGCAAGATGCGCGGCACATTGGCGGAGACGCCAAAACCCAAATTCACCGCCCAGCCCTTTTTGAGTTCCTGCGCCACACGCCGCGCAATCACCTTGCCTGTGCCAAATTCCATCAGTGAGAAACTATCCAGTGGTTTGCGTTCTTCACCACTAATCGCCGGATCATAAGGCGTCTGCGTAGTTTGCCACTGGTCGGGCGCTTCAACGATATAGTCAATCAAAATACCCGGAACGCGCACATCATGCGTGCGGATCGTATCATTCTCAACAATGCGCTTCACCTGCGCAATCACGATGCCGCCATTGTTATGCGCAGCCAGCGCCACATCCATAGCCCCAAGATAGGCGCCCTCTTGTTCAAAACTCAAATTGCCGCGCCTGTCAGATGTGGTTGCGCGGATGATGCCGACACTTGGGGTAATCGTGGGGAAGAATAAAAACTCCTCGCCCTCAAACATGATCTTCTTGACGATCGGTGCTGATGCGGCAAGCCCATTCATGGCGCAGCCCTGCTGATCGGGGTCAACAAATGTGTCGAGCCCAACTTTCGTCAAAACCCCCGGCCGCTTGGCTGCTGCTTCGCGCAACAGATCAAACATGATTCCTGACGGAACATTGTAAGCCGGAATCTCGTTGGCGATAATCTTGTTCCAAATCTTCGGCGGCTCGGCTGATGAAGGACCTGATGGGTAGGAACCTGCAATCGTGCGGGCCACTTGATCGCCCTCCATCAAATGCTCAATGCCCTTCACGCCATAAAAATCACCCGCCGCAATGGGGTGCAACATGGTAAGGCTGCGCGGATGTTGTTCTCTGGCAAATCTTTCACCCAAAGCTTTCAACACCGCATCAGGGCAACACAGGCCCGATGAAGAATTGACCGCAATGGTCGCGCCATCGGCGATGTGAGTAACGGCCTCAGCGGCAGAGACAATTTTCGGCATCAGCGATTTCCACGAATGAGGTCAGAGGCCTTTTCGGCCATGGCGATGGTGGGGGCGTTGGTGTTGGAAGAAACCACGCGCGGCATGGTGGAGCTATCACAAATGCGCAGGCATTCAATGCCGCGCACACGCATTTGCAAATCGACAACAGCCATATCATCCACGCCCATTTTGCAGGTGCCAACGGGATGGTAAGATGAACGCGCACTCGCCCTGCTCATTTCGATATAGTCCTGTTTGGTTTTGCATGTCGGACCGGGGAAATGTTCAGCCGTCACAAAGCGCCGCATGGAACGGGAATGGCCAACCTCCTGCGTAATCTTGATTGCATCAATGTGCCGCTCAAGGTCATAGGGTTCGGCAAAGGAATTGGGATCAACCACGGGTGCATCGCTGGGATTGTTGGAGCGCAGCGTAACGGAACCGCGAGATTTTGGCCTGGTGAAATAGGAGTTGCAGGTTGCCCCATTGCCACCAGGCACGGTGCCCACACCTTCCTCAACCCCAGCACCCGCCAGAAAATGAAATTGCAAATCAGGTGTCTTGTCTTTTCGGTTGCCCCACCAGAATGCGCCAGCCTCAACAATGTTGGAGGCAACGGGGCCTGACTTGAACATCACATATTGCAACCCTGCCGCAATTTTCCAATGCAGTTTTTTATATTTATCGTAAGAGTGTGCCCCGTTCAGCACCCAAGTCACATCCGTTGAAAAGTGATCATGAAAATTTTGGCCGACACCGGGCAAATCAAGCTGAACCGCAACACCAGTCTCGCGCAAATGCGCTGCAGGGCCTATGCCTGAAAGCATCATCAATTTTGGAGAGCCGATTGCACCCGCCGTCAAAATCACCTCACTTGCAGCGTTGAGGATTTTCCTGGCATTGCCTTCAATGATTTCAACGCCCGTGGCTTTGCCATTCTCGATCACGATGCGGGAGACAAGAACGCCGGTGCGCAATTCCAAATTCTTGCGCTTCAGTGCGGGGTGAAGATAAGCAACTGCGGCACTAGAGCGTTTGCCATTGCGCGTGGTGGTTTGGTAAAATCCGGTGCCCTCCTGTTTGCCTGAATTGAAATCCGCATTGAACGGCATGCCAATATCCATGCAGCCCTGCACATAGGCGGCAGAGACTTTGTTTGGCACATTATCAGAAACACCAAGCGGGCCATCGACGCCATGGTTTGCGCCGCCCAACCGCGCATTGCCTTCTGATTTGATGAAATAGGGTTGCAAATCTTTTGCACTCCAGCCCCGGCAGCCCAATTCTTCGGCCCAGCCATCATAATCTTCAGGGCAGCCCCTTGTATAAATTTCAGCATTAATTGAACTGCCGCCGCCCAATACGCGCGCCTGTGGATAAACAGTCTGGCGATTATTGGCATGGCGCATAGGTGCCGTGGTGTAGCCCCACGTCAGCGGCCCGCTGGTCATTTTGAAAAAACCCACCGGCATGTGAATATAGGGATCTGTATCTTTCGGCCCAGCCTCCAGCAGCAGAACTTTCGCATCTGGCATTTCTGAAAGCCTCGTCGCCAACACACAGCCTGCTGATCCACCGCCTATGATAATATAGTCATACATGCCTTGCCTCGGAAATCATCTTGGCGTAATCATAAATAACTAATTGGTTATTTCAAGAGGCAATTGAGCGCGTGGTGAAAATCCCAAAACAGGTTCGTGATCCTGATGAAACCAGGCGCCGCATCTTGGCCGCCGCGAAGGTGGAATTTGCCAAACATGGTCTTGGCGGTGCGCGCGTCGATGTGATTGCAGCGCGCGCCAAGTCAAACAAGCGCATGATGTATCATTATTTTGGGAACAAGGAGGCATTGTTCAAGCTGGTGCTGGAAGATGCCTATGCCGATTTTCGAGATGCCGAAAAAGCGCTTGAGCTTGATCATGAAGAGCCGATCACAGCCCTTAAAAAACTTGTTGCATTTAATTGGAAATATTTTCTGGACAATCCGGAATTCATCACCTTGGTGAATTCGGAGAATTTGCACAAGGCGCGGCACATTAAAAATTCCAAACGCATGCAGGAAATGAGCCGCAATTTTGTAGGGCGAATGCGCGCCCTTCTCGATCGCGGCGCTGAGCACAAATTATTCCATACCGGATTAGACGCGGTTCAAGTTCAAATCACCGTAGCGGCGATTGGGTATTACTATCTCACCAACCGCTACACCGGCGCCATCGTCTTTGAACGCAACATGGTGTCATCGACCGCGCTTGAAGAACGTTTGAAATTCAACACCCAAACGGTTTTGC
>JAYVXY010000052.1:0-22910 GCA_043784785.1 Aestuariivirga sp.
TGCACCACGCAGGACGCCGAGGTGTTTCCAAATCTTATTGGCTATTTAGAGCGCGGTGAAATCAGGCCACTGGTTGCTCAACAATTTCCGCTTCGTGAAATCAAGCGGGCACAGGAGGAATTTCTGACCAAGAAGCATCTGGGAAAGCTTGTGCTTGTTCCTCCCTTGGATTGAGCCGGCATTGAAATCGTCATCATTTGGTGCTATTTTAGGTGCATTATGCGTACAACAATCAGTTTTGATGATGAGCTTTTGGCGAAGGCCCAAGCTTATACCGGCTTGAACGAGAAGTCTGCTCTTGTGCATGAGGCGTTGCGGGCGTTGATCGCGCGCGAAAGTGCCAAGCGCCTGGCTTTGTTAGGCGGAAGTCAGCCAGATGCAGAAACTGCGCCTCGGCGGCGCCGTGCATTGAGGTGATTTTGGTTGATACAAGTGTCTGGACTGATCACTTTCGGAAGATCAACAAAGAGCTTGTAAGCCTTCTCGATCAGGGACAGGTGGTTACACATCCTGCCATCATCGGCGAACTTATGCTAGGCAATTTGAAGAAACGTGAGGCTCTCCGGCAATATCTGTTGGGCCTGGAAACAGCAAAGACCGCGAGCGACCAAGAAGTTCTTGATTTCATTGAAAGTCAAAAAATCCATGGGCTGGGTATTGGTTTCGTTGATGTGCATCTTCTGGTTTCGGTGAAGTTGAGTTCGTCAAAACTGTGGACAATGGATCGACACCTTCATAGCGTTGCTGAAAAATTAGGAGTTGTACCATGAGTTTGAATACGCTCGATCTCGATTTTGCATTGTCTGAAGCCGTTGATGCTTATATTGCCAAGCGTCCGAAAACCAAAGCGTTGCATGAGCGCGCCTGTGCGGTGATGCCCGGTGGCAATACGCGCACGGTTTTGTTCACCTCACCTTTTCCTATTCGGGTTGAGCGAGCGGAAGGTGCTTCGCTTTATGATGTGGACGGGCATCGCTATTTGGACTTTGTCGGGGAGTATTCGGCGGGGCTTTATGGGCATTCCCATCCGCGCATTTTGGCTGCTGTTTCAGAGGCCATGGCTGGTGGCCTCAATATGGGCGCGCATCATGCCCACGAAGTGGCTTTTGCTGAGGCTGTGGCGAAACGATTTCATCTTAAGCGTTTGCGGTTTACCAATTCTGGCACCGAGGCCAATATGATGGCGTTGGCGGTGGCGCGGTGTTTTACCAAACGCGCCAAGATCATGCCGATGATGGGGGGCTATCATGGCGGCACGCTTTATTTTGGTGGTGGTGCGTCGCCGGTGAATGCGCCATTTGAGTGCGTGTTGGGGCGCTATAATGATGTTGAGACAACACGCGGGTTGATCCGCCAGCACGCGAATGAGCTGGCCGCGATTATTGTGGAGCCGATGTTGGGCAGCGGTGGCTGCATTCCGGCTTCATTGGAATTTTTGGCTATGTTGCGCGCAGAAAGCAGCAAGGCTGGAATCGTTTTGATATTTGATGAAGTGATGACATCGCGGCTTCATCCCAATGGTTATTCGGCCAAGATTGGCATTCAACCTGATTTGAAAACACTGGGCAAATATATTGGCGGCGGCATGAGCTTTGGGGCTTTTGGGGGCAGGGCTGAGATTATGGATTTATTTGATCCGACAAAGCCTGGCGCATTGCCGCATGCGGGAACATTCAACAACAATACGCTGACAATGACGGCGGGGCTGGCAGGGCTGACCGAGATTTTTACACCCGAAGTTTGTGTTGCGCATAATGAGATGGGTGAAAAGTTGAAGGCGGACTTGAACGGATTGTTCATGCGCTATCAAGCACCGATGCAGGTGACGGGCATTGGTACGCTGCTCAACATACATCCTGTGTTGGGGGCGATGGAAAAGCCTGAAGATGTTGCGAAGGGCGACATGCGCTTGAGGCGTTTGCTGTTCCTGCATCTGTTGGATGAGGGGATTTATATTGCTGAACGCGGGTTTATGCCGCTGTCATTATTGATCGGTGATGTGGAAGGCGCGTTGTTGTTGACTGCGATTGAGAAATTTATCAATCGCTATCGGAATTTGCTGGTCGCTTAAAAATGCTTGGCCAATGCGGCGGCGAGATTGCCACTTTTGCGCGTTTCAATATTTGGCAGATCGAGCCATGCTGCCATTTTGACGAGTTCACCTGAAAGGGCTTTTGCGGTTTCTGCTGGATCGACCATTTCCTCGTGGTGGATGGCGTTGGCGCGCAGGGTTCCGGTTTCACGGTCGGCTTTGAGACAAATACGGCCTGAGAGATCTTCGCCATGCAAAAATGGCAAGACATAATAGCCAAATTTCCGTTTTGGAGCAGGGGTATAGATCTCAATTCTATAGTGAAAGTTGAAGAGGCGTTCGGCGCGTTCGCGGTTCCAGGTGATCGGGTCGAAGGGCGAAAGCAGAGCTGTTGCACCGGCTTTGCGAGGAAGTTTTGTGGTCTGGTGAATGAAGGCTGGTTTATCCCAACCATCCACTGCAATTGGAATAAGGCTTCCTTCTTCGGCGCATTCAGCAATGGCTGTGCGCGCTTCGACCACGGGCAGGCGGAAATAATCGCGCAAGTCCAACTCTGTCGCCACGCCTAAGGCTTGGGCTGAAAGGCTGATCATCTGGCGAAAGGCTTCGGCTTCATGTGGTGTTGGCCGGTTCAAGATTTCGGCGGGGATGACGCGTTCCGGGATGTCATAGATGCGTTCAAAACTGTCGCGTCTGGCAGTGGTGACGAGGCCCTGATCAAACAGGGTTTCCATAGTCATTTTGCCTTTGCTCCAACCCCACCAGCCGCCTTCGCCTTTGCCTGAACCGGGGATGGCGCTGGCACCGGTTGGGCCGTTATTGCGAATGTGTTCGAGGGCTTTTTTGAGAAAAGTTTTTTCAGTTTTGGCAAACCGGTTCATCGAGCCATAGGTGCCGTTGCCCGCTCGGGCGCGATCCATGCGCCAGCGCATAAGGGGGTGCAAATCCATCGGCACCAGACTTGCCTCATGGGCCCAGCATTCAAAGAAATGGCGGTTTTTGTTTTCGAGCGAGCGCTCGTCGAGAACGCTGCGATCATAATTGCCGAGGCGGGAAAACAGGGGCAGGTAGTGCGAACGCACCAGAACGTTCACGCTGTCGATTTGCAGCAAATGAAGCTTGTTGATCGTGGCGGCAATCGCCGACCAGTTTTTGCGCGAGTCACGCGCTTGATTCTGAAACCCTTGGGCATGAAGTGCGATGCGCCGCGCTTCGGCTCGGGTGATTGAAGATTTCATTTAAGCCGCTTGGCCGCCTGCCCATGCGGCTTCGGCTGGTTTTGCAGCACTGTTGCCCAAGGTTTTGTTGTGCACATAAAGGGTTGAGCAATAGGGGCAGATGATTTCAGAGGCTGCACCCATATCCAAGAACACATGCGGATGATCAAAAGGCGGGGTGGCACCGATGCACATGAATTCATGGGCGCCGATTTCAATACGGGCCAAGCCCATATTATTTTGAAAATGTGGAGTTACTGAGCTTTGCGCCATGATGATCCCTTGCGGCTTGTCTTTGTTCAATCGGATAGCATAAAAGCCGAATTATGCAAAAATTCAATTCAGATGATGTGGACATTGCCTTTGATATTTGGGGCGAGGGGCCGCCTGTTCTGCTGATCCATGGCTTTGCTTCGAACATGGAAGTGAATTGGGTGGCCACAGGCTGGATCAAAACCTTGGTGGCTGCGGGGAAGCGGGTGATCGCCATTGATAATCGGGGGCACGGGGCAAGTGCGAAGCTTTATGATCCTGAGCTTTATTCGGCTCCGATCATGGCGGATGATGCGGCGCGGCTGTTGCGGCATTTGAATATCACTCAAGCTGATGTGATGGGCTATTCGATGGGTGCGCGAATTACAGCGTTTTTGACGATGCAGTACCCGCAATTGGTGCGGCGCGCGGTGTTTGCCGGATTGGCTTCGCGGATGATTACCGGGGTTGGCGGATCAGAGGCGATTGCCGAAGCCTTGGAAGCGCCGAATGCCGTATCCGTAACCGACCGTGATGCGCGCGGTTTTCGGGTGTTTGCAGATCAAACGAAGAGCGATTTGAAGGCGTTAGCGGCTTGTATCCGGTCGAGCCGAGTTAAGATCAAAGCTGAAGATTTGGCTGAGATTAATGTTCCAGTTTTGGTGGTGGCGGGGGAATTGGAAGATGTTGCGGGCGATGTTGCGGGCCTGACCTTGGTCATTCCGGGTTCAAAGGGCGTGGTTTTGCCCAAGCGCAACCATATGAATGCGGTGGGGGATTCGGGTTATAAGCAGGCGGTGGTTGAGTTTCTTAACGCTCCGTAGATTGTGATTTGCGACCCCACTCCCCATATCTTTCCGGCT
The DNA here is from genome assembly GCA_043784785.1 of Aestuariivirga sp. Classification (GTDB taxonomy): domain Bacteria; phylum Pseudomonadota; class Alphaproteobacteria; order Rhizobiales; family Aestuariivirgaceae; genus Aestuariivirga. The sequence continues at coordinate 4,365 of JAYVXY010000052.1, forward strand.
ATGTTATAATCTTAAACAGTGGAGGGTCTTATGGCTCGGGATCAAGTTAAAACTATTGAAAAGATCGACCCGGTTTGGGACAGGATTCGCCGCGAGGCGGAGGATGTGGCCCGTCAAGAACCAGGGCTTGGCGGCTTTGTGTATTCGGCTGTGTTGGCCCATGACACGTTTGAAGATGCCTTGGCACACAGGCTTGCCCAGCGTTTGGGCAACGCTGATTTGGGGTCTGATTCTGTTGTGAAGGCGTTTCAGGATGCCTTGCAGGCCGAACCTGAGATTGGCTTTGCGGCGCGTGCCGACATGATTGCTACGTTTGACCGCGACCCCGCTTGCCACCGGTATATCGATCCGCTGCTTTATTTCAAAGGCTATCAAGCCTTGCAGGCTTACCGCATGGCGCATCGGCTGTGGGAAATGGGGCGCAAGGATTTTGCCTATTATATTCAAAGCCGGGTTTCGATGATTTCAACGCTGGATATTCACCCCGCCGCGCGCATTGGCAAAGGCATTATGATTGATCACGGCCATGATATTGTGATTGGCGAGACTTGCGTGATTGAAGACAATGTTTCGATGATGCAGGGCGTTACCCTTGGTGGTACGGGCAAGGAAGCGGGAGACCGCCACCCCAAAGTGCGCCATGGTGTTTTGATTGGGGCGGGGGCCAAGGTTTTGGGCAATATTGAAATTGGTCATTGCTCACGCATTGCTGCTTGCTCGGTGGTTTTGCATGATGTGCCGCCAAACCGCACTGTGGCTGGGGTTCCGGCCAAGATTGTTGGTGTTGCCGGCTGTGCAGAACCAGCCCGGGTTATGGATCACCAAGTGGAACCAGTTGCGAGCGAAGGCATTTGACGTTAGACCGATGTTCCAGCCATTGATGGAGTGTCGGTCTTGAAGCCTGAAGAATTAGCCAAACTCACCAAATATTTTCGTGAGAAGTTCAATAATCCCGGCCTTGTGGTGAAAGCGCGGCCGCAGAAAAAGGATTCGGGCGAAGTCTATTTGGGCGATGAATTCTTAGGTATCGTGTTCCGCGACGAGGAAGATGGCGATCTTTCCTATAATTTCTCGATGGCGATTCTGGATTTTGATCTGGAATAATTAACCCTATTTTGTGGCGGGCATTCATTTGTGGGTGCTTGGCTTCTAGGTTGCAATCCTTGACCAATAGTAAACCTCCTGTGCCGTTTTGGTACAGGCGCTTGGTTTTGGGGGATGGGATCGTGCAGGTTCAGCACATTGCGTTTTTGTTTGCCATTGCCACGGGCATTGTTTCATCGGGTGCCATTGGCAGCCTGTGGGCATTGGCTTCTGGCGAAGCGCCAAGCTTTAAAATGTTGGGGGATGGCGACTTTTTGATTCCGCTTAAAGTTCCAGTGGTTATTTTCAGTGCACCGACGACTTTGATTATGGACTCACTTTGGTGGTTGTTTGAGCGACCTTTGCTGGGCGTTTTTATGCTTTTGATGGGATTGAGCTGGAGCTTTGTTCAGGGTGTGTTTATTCTGACGCGGATTTTTGGCGTCATCTGAGAAAACACCATGACAATTTATGCTTTGGACGGAATCCAACCTGAACTGGCGGTCGACTCCTGGGTTGCGCCCTCGGCTGATGTGATGGGGCGAGTGCGCTTGCTGCATTTGGCCAGTGTTTGGTTTGGTGCGGTTTTGCGCGGCGATAATGAATGGATCACCATTGGCGAGGGCAGCAATGTTCAAGATGGTTGCGTGCTACACACGGATTTAGGTGCACCATTGACCATTGGCAAAGGCTGCACCATTGGCCACAGGGCCATTCTGCATGGCTGTGTGATTGGCGACAACTCATTGGTGGGCATGGGGGCTTGTGTGATGAACCATGCTGTTATTGGCAATAATTGTTTGATTGGCGCTTATGCCTTGGTGCCCGAGCGCAAGATTATTCCTGACAATTCCTTGGTATTGGGCGCACCTAGCAAAATTGCCCGTGTGTTGTCAGCGGACGAAGTTTTGGGATTGGGAAAAGCCGCAGCGGGATATGTGCGCAATTGGCAGCGCTTCTCGAAGGGCTTGAAGGCGATTTGATTTAGCCTGCCATATAAAAAGAAGCCGACACAGGGTGGGATCTGTGTCGGCTCCAGGAAGCCCGGCAGCTTGGGGGGATGGGGACGCCGGCCGGACCTAACTTTAACTCATGCGCAATCAGTTGCCGCGGCTGCTCACCAACACTTGTGGTGTTGACTTTTGCAGGCTGACCCATTGCTTTGGATCAAGCTGTGATTGGCGCTTGAGAAATTTGTAGCCTGTTTGATTCCAGGTCAGAATTTCGTTGCGGCGATTATCGAGAACAAGATCGCCTTGATTGGTCATCACTGTGAGCACGGCATGGCCATCACCATTTTCATCAAACACAACGGTGATCAAAAGTTCATCGGCTGAAATGCCTAAGCCTTGCAGATAACGCTTCTTCAGCAACACGTAGTCTTCGCAATCGCCAGCGTTCACAGGATAGGTCCAATAGTCGGGCACACCATAGAGATCCATATCGCTCATCGGCTTGATCTTGGTGTTGACGTAGCTGTTCACTTGGTTGAGCTGGTCGAGCCGATCAGCAGACATGGCCACGCGTTCAACTTTGCCACCTTTGAATTTGCATTCGTCTTCGCCGCGGGCACAGAACTGCACATAACCGACTGGTGGCAATGATTTGCCAAATTCCTTGGCCATGACCGAGGTTTGAACATCGGCTTGTGCAGATGGCGGCGTGATGGATTGGATTTTTGCGCTAAAGGCTTGCCCACTCAGGAGTGTTACTCCTAAAATCACAGTCCCCACTGCATTGATGATTTTCATTTTTGACGTCCCACTCGTTTTCTTATTGTGGGATCACCATAACAAAGCCACATTTAGGCCGGGTTGGTTTTGGTGGTACAAGTCTATGTAAATGCTAGGTAATTTGTTTTATGATTGTTAACCATGCGGGTTTTGTGGGGTGATTGATGCACGGGGGTTGCGCTTCATGAGAACGCCTGTTATTCACCGCGCGCTTTCGCAATTTGGTATGCGGTCGTGGCGGAATTGGTAGACGCACTACCTTGAGGTGGTAACGGGGAAACTCGTGGAGGTTCGAGTCCTCTCGGCCGCACCAAGCTTTTGTTGAGTATAAAGCTTGGGCAAATTGTTAAGCATGGTTTTGAAACCTATTCTATTCTAGACCGATCTTTCAGATCGCGAGGAGGCGGCGCATGAGTGAGATTGATCACGTAGCCCAAATCCGCGACGAATGGGGTGCGCTGAAGCCTGGATTTCTTGTTGATCTGTTAACCGCACTTGATGCCCAAGACACAAAAGCTGTTCGAGGCCTGACGCGTGATCTTCATGCCGCCGACATGGCCGATATTCTGCAAGCCATTGAACAGTCGCGCCGGGTTGAGCTGATCGGTCTGCTTGGCAAGAACTTCGATGTGGAAGCTTTAGCTGAACTGGACGAGGGCACGCGCGACGCCATTCTCGACGATTTGCCAGCCGATGTGATCGCCTCTGCGATCAAGAAGCTCGATACCGATGATGCGCTCTATCTCATCGAGGATATGGAGCGGCACGAGCAGGTTGAGATCTTATCGAAAGTTTCGAAGGAAGACCGCGTGGTGCTGAGCCGCGCGCTTGATTACCCTGAAAATACCGCTGGTCGTTTGATGCAGACCGAGTTTGTGGCCGTGCCCGACACATGGAATGTGGGCAAGGTGATTGACCATGTGCGGTCGGCCAAAGATATTCCGGGCGCCTTTGTCGAAATCTATGTGACGGATGAAAGCGAACGACTGGAAGGAGCGGTGCCATTAAGCCGCTTGTTAAGGTCGCACCGTGAAAAGCGTATCTCCGACATCATGGAAGAAGAGCAAACAGTGTTCTCGGTGTCTGACCCACAAGAAGATGTGGCTTATAAATTTGAGCAATATAATCTTGTTTCGGCTGCTGTGACCGACCCAAGCGGGCGCTTGGTCGGCATGCTGATGGTGGATGATATTTTGGATGTGATCCAGGAAGAGGCCGAAGATGCCATCCGCCATTTGGGTGGTGTTGGCTCAGAAGAAGAGATTGGCGGATCGGTTGTTGAAACCACAAGGCTTCGATTTTCATGGTTGTTTGTGAATTTGCTCACGGCGGTTTTGGCTTCCTGGGTGATTTCGTGGTTTGATGCCACGATTCAGCAAATGGTGGCGATTGCGGTTCTGATGCCGATTGTGGCTTCGATGGGTGGCAATGCAGGTACACAGACCATGACTGTTGCAGTGCGCGCACTGGCCACGCGCGAATTGGGTCCGGTTAATGCGGTGCGCGTGGTGTTTCGTGAATGTGCTGTGGGTTTGATTAATGGCTTGTTGTTTGCCGTCATCATCGGGCTGTTTGTGTGGTGGTGGTTTGGCTTTGGCGGATTGGGGTTGGTGATTGCCATTGCGATGATCATCAATTTGCTGGCGGCGGCACTGGCAGGTATATTATTACCTCTGGCGCTGGATTACCTCGACACTGATCCAGCGGTTTCGGCGGCGGTGTTTTTGACGACGGTGACGGATGTTGTTGGGTTCTTCTCGTTTCTGGGGTTGGCGACGGTGTTTTTAAAATTTGGGCTTATCAAATCATGATCAGGCGTGCTGCTTTAGTTTGGTTCTTGGCGTTTTGCCTTATTCCAATGGCGTGTTTTGCGCGCGATGCGAATTGGGCCAAGCCGGTTGTTCTTGATGGGGTGCCCAATCTCAATCAGGTTGCGCCCAATCTGTATCGCTCGGCGCAGCCAACCGCCGCAGGGTTTCAGGCGCTTGAAAAGTCGCTCAACATCAAAGCTGATCTTGATCTGCGGGATTATCATTCTGACGCCAATTTTTTGGCGGGCACGAAAATCACGCCGTTGAATGTGCCGATGAATGCCTTGCATATTACCACGGATGAGATTGTGGCGGCGCTCAAACTAATCAAGGCCAAGCAGGCTGAGGGGCCGATTCTGGTGCATTGCCAGCATGGCGCAGACCGCACCGGGGTTGTGATTGCCATGTACCGGATCATTTATCAGGGGTGGAGCAAAGCTCAGGCCATCGATGAAATGGAGCATGGCGGGTTTAATTTTCATTCGATCTTTTTCAACATCCCGGCCTTCATCAATAATGCCGATATTAACCAGATTAAGGCTGCCCTTGCCAAAGCTTGAAGCGCGCGCTAGAAGCGCCTCAAATTCACCCCATATTTAAGGAGTTGAGCTTCCATGGCACGAGTGACCATCGAAGATTGCATCGATAAGCTGCCTAATCGATTTGAGTTGGTTCTGTTGGCGTCGCACCGCGCGCGTCTGATCGGGCAGGGCACGCCGATCACTGTTGATCGCGATAACGATAAGGATCCAGTGGTTTCCTTGCGTGAAATCGCTTCGACCAACATTAACACAGACGATTTGCGCGAAGAATTTATTCACGCCATGCAGAAACAGGTTGAAGTTGATGAGCCAGAGGCCACGGAAATGCCTTTGATCGGTCAATCGGGACAAATGTCATCAGTTGATGATTCGGCACAGGTTGCCGAAGAGATGGAACAGATGACGGAAGAAGAATTGCTGCGCGGTTTAGAAGGCATGCCCCCAGCGGAAAGCCCAGGCAGCCAGCGCAACGGCTACTGATCGTCATATAATTGTAAAAGAATTCGAGCGGGGCCTAGCGTCCCGCTTTTTTTGTTTTATGGTGTTGTCATGATGCGCCAATATGAACTGGTGGAGCGGGTTGTGAATTATGACCCGGACGCGGATGAGGATTTGCTCAACCGCGCTTACATCTATGCCATGAAGGCGCATGGCAACCAGACACGCGCATCAGGCGAAGCCTATTTCAACCATCCTTTAGAGGTGGCGGCCATCTTAACCGAGATGAAGCTTGATACGGCAACGATTGTTGCCGCCTTACTTCACGACACAGTGGAAGACACTGAGGCCACGCATCAGGAAATCGTTGAAAAATTCGGGTTGGAAATTGCCTCGCTGGTTGATGGTCTGACCAAGATTGCCAAGCTTGATATGGTGACCAAGGAGGCTACTCAGGCCGAAAACCTGCGCAAGCTGCTTTTGGCGATGTCGAAAGATGTGCGGGTGTTGCTGGTGAAGCTGGCCGATCGTCTGCACAATATGCGCACACTTGGCCATGTGAAGCCCGAAAAGCGGCAGCGTGTGGCGCAAGAAACAATGGATATCTATGCGCCATTGGCGGGGCGCATGGGCATGCAATTAATCCGTGAAGAGATGGAAGACATCGCCTTCAAGATTCTCAACCCGGAAGCCAACAAGATTATCCATGACCGGCTTGAGCGGCTTCATGCCGAGAGTGGCGACTCACTGCAGGAGATTGAACTGGCTTTGTCAAAAGAGTTGGCCAGCCACGGTATAAATGCCGCAGTGAAAGGCCGTGAAAAGCGGGCCTATTCGATCTGGCGCAAGATGGAGCGCAAACATCTGGCACTCGATCAACTGTCTGACATTTTCGCGTTTCGGGTTTTGGTTGAAACCGTGAATGATTGTTATTTGGCTTTGGGCATGGTGCACCAGACGTGGCGGGCGGTGCCGGATAAATTCAAAGATTATATCAGCAACCCCAAGCAGAATGATTATCGTTCATTGCACACCATCGTGATTGGGCCCCATTCCATGCGGGTTGAAATGCAAATCCGCACCAAGCTGATGCATGAAATTGCCGAACGCGGTGTGGCTGCCCATTCGCTTTACAAAGATGCGGGCGAGGCAAAGCTGGCGCAACTTGGTGTGCGTGTGCCAGCAGCTGAATCCAATGCCTATCGCTGGCTGCGGCATTTGATGGAAGTGTTGCAGGAGGGTGATAGCCCCAAAGAGTTTTTGGAACATACAAGGCTTGAACTTTTCCATGATCAGGTTTTTTGTTTTACGCCCAAAGGCCAATTGATTGCCCTGCCACGCGGGGCCACACCGATTGATTTTGCTTATGCTGTGCATACATCCATTGGCGATAGTTGCGTCGGCTGCAAAATTAATGGCCGCCATGCGCCATTGGTGACACAGCTCAAGAATGGTGATGAGGTGGTGATTGTGCGCTCGGACGCGCAGGTGCCGCCACCGGCTTGGGAGGCGATTGTTATTACCGGTAAAGCCAAGGCCGCCATCAGACGTGCTACACGCGCGGCGATCCGTAAGCAGTTTGCCGGGCTTGGCCGGGAAATCGTTGCGGCGCTTTTGCAAAAACAGAAGCACGAATTGGTGGATAAGGAATTGATTGCTGCCGTGCCGCGGCTGGGCCAAAAAAACGTTGATGATGCTTTGGCAGCCGTTGGGCGGGGCGAACTTTCAGGCCTTGATGTTCTAAAGGCCATGGGGCTTGCGGTTGATGAGAAGGAAATACGGGCTTCGCGCCGCAAGCTGACAGCCAAGAAGGTCGATGCTTCGGGACGTTTGTCACTGCCGGTGCGCGGGGCGGCGGCCAATGTGGCGTTGAAGATTCATCAGGCCACGGGTGCCGTTCCGGGCGAGCGGATTGTAGGTATTGTAACGCCGGGCGAGGGCATTACCATCTATCCGATTTTTGCGCAGGCCTTGGAGCAGTTTGACCAACAGCCCGAACGCTGGGTGGACTTGGCTTGGGGGGTGGCGGAAGAGGGCATGCGCTTTCCAGCACGGATCAGTGTGATCTTGATCAATGAGGTCGGGGCCTTGGCGCAGGTCACGCAAGTGATTGGCGAGCATGGCGGCAACATTGATGAATTGCAGATGCAGGCGCGGCACGGCGTGCGCGACTTTTTTGAGCTGACCATTTTGCTCGAAGTGTTTGATAACCGGCACTTGAATGACATTATGAACGGTTTAAAGAGCAGGCCATTGGTGAGTGCTGTGACAAGGGTGGCGGGATAATGCTTTCTCATGAAGAGGTTTTGAACGAATTTCGCGCGGCGGGGGCGTTGCTTGAGGGGCATTTTGTTTTATCGTCAGGGCTTCATTCGGCGCGCTATTTGCAATGCGCACGGGTGTTGATGGATGCCAAGCGGGCCGAGCGCCTATGCGCCAGCTTGGCGGCTTCAATTCGCGCCGGCAATCATGGTCAAATTGATCTGGTTGCTTCGCCAGCGATGGGTGGCGTGGTGGTGGGTTATGAGATGGGGCGGCAACTCGGTGTGCCCGCAATTTTCTTTGAGCGGGTGGATGGAAAGCTGGCCTTGCGGCGCGGGTTTAGCATTCCCAAAAATGCGCGGGTTTTGATGGTGGAAGACATTGTGACCACCGGCCTTTCTTCACGCGAGTGTATTGCTGGCATTAACGCTGAAGGCGGTGTTTGCGTGGCGGCCGCCTGTTTGATCGATCGATCAGGCGGCAAGGCCGACGTGGGTGTTCCGCTCCATGCGCTCACCGCTTTGGAAATTCCAGCCTATGCGGCGGATGCTTTGCCGGCTGAACTGGCGGCAATTCCGACGACCAAGCCGGGAAGCCGGAACCTCAAAGCATGATCATCGGCATTGGCAATGATATTGTTGACATCAGGCGCGTGGAAAAGACGCTTGAAAAATTTGGCGACCGATTTCGCAACCGGATTTTTACCGACATCGAAAAACGCAAATCCGACAGGCGGGCGCAGCGCGCGGCCTCCTATGCCAAACGCTTCGCAGCCAAAGAGGCCTGTTCGAAAGCCTTGGGAACGGGTTTTCGCCGTGGGGTGTTTTGGAAAGATATGGGGGTTGTGAACGAACCATCGGGGCGGCCCACCATGGTGCTGACCGGAGGTGCCTTGGCGCAGCTTGAACGGCTGGTGCCAACTGGCTTGATCGCCAAAGTTCACCTCACCATCACCGATGATTTTCCCTATGCGCAGGCTGTGGTGATCATCGAAGCGAATTGAATTATGCAACTGTGATAAGTAAGCAACAGTTTAAAGCCTTGAACTGGCCAAGATTGCATAGCACATGAGTCAAAAGCTATATGAAGCGAAATAAAAGGGGGCTGAGCGAAAGCGGCCTTAGGATGGAATGAGCAAAAACGATCAAAGCCTTGCTGCTGCGCGTGCCACTGGCCAAAAGCCCGATGAAGGTATTTGGGAGACCTTTAAGGTTATTATCCAAGCCTTGGCGATTGCGTTTTTTGTCCGTACTTTCTTTTTCCAACCCTTCAATATCCCATCGGCATCGATGTATCCAACATTGAAGATTGGTGATTATCTATTTGTTTCAAAGCTTTCCTATGGTTATGGAAAGTATTCGTTTAACTTTTCTTTTCCACCCTTTGTAGCAAAGCCATGGAATTGCTGCCCGATAGACTTTCCGGGCCGGATGATTTTGGCTGATACGCCAAAGCGTGGCGATGTGGCGGTTTTTAAATATCCGCAAGATTTGACGGTGGATTACATCAAGCGGGTGATTGGCTTGCCCGGTGACGTCATTCAGATGAAACATGGCGTTTTGTTCATCAATGGCCAAGAGGTCAAGAAGGAACGGGTTGCTGATTATGTCGATCCGAATTCTGAAAGCGGTGCCGGGCCAACCGTGGCGCAATATCGTGAAACCCTGCCCAATGGCGTAACCTATAATGTACTCGATTTTGGTGAGGGGGCCGCTGACAATACGGATGAGTATGTTGTGCCCTCGAACCATTATTTCATGATGGGTGATAACCGCGATAACAGCCAAGATTCGCGCTATCTCGATAAGGTTGGCTATGTGCCGATTGAAAACTTTGTGGGCAAGGCTGATGTGGTGTTTTTCTCGTTTGAGCCGGGCGCCAGCTTAGCTCGCATCTGGGAATGGCCGATGCAAATCCGCTGGTCGCGGTTCTTCCACTGGATTTGAGGAATCTTGCCGCGCCAATTTACAATTACGCTGGCTAGGCTTGAAGGCGTAATCGGCCACCATTTCAAAAATACTGAACTTTGCCGCAATGCTTTAACCCATGGCAGCCGCCAATCGAAACACCAAGATTATCAGCGGCTGGAGTTTTTAGGCGACCGGGTTTTAAGCCTGGTGATCGCCGAAGATTTGTTTCATCGTTTCAACGCTGAACAGGAAGGACAATTGGCGGCGCGGCTCAGCCTGCTGGTGCGCGGGGAAGCTTGTACGGCGGTGGGCGAGAAGCTGGGGCTCGAAGAATTTATTATCGTTGGTGCGATTGAAAAGAAAAAAGGCGTGCAGCGTATCGCCTCGGTGTTGGGCGATGTTGTTGAAGCTTTGATTGGGGCGCTTTATCTTGATGGCGGGTTGGAAGTTGCCCGCGTTTTTATTTTGAAAAACTGGAGCGCGATGCTCTCGGCAACCCCCGCCAATCTGAAAGATGCCAAAACCTTTGTGCAGGAATGGGCCCTAGCGCGGGCGCTGGCTTTGCCGCAATATGAGGTGACCGCCCGCGAGGGGTTGGAGCATGCACCAATTTTTACGATTACCTTGAAAGTAGGACCTTATGAACAGGCAAAGGGCGTTGGCCCATCAAAGCAGGCCGCAGAAATGGCAGCGGCTTCAGAGTTTATTGCCCGCGAAGGTTTGCGCTGAATGAATACCATGACAACACGCTGCGGATTTGCCGCCATTATCGGCGCGCCCAATGCTGGCAAATCCACACTGGTCAATAAGTTGGTTGGCTCGAAGGTTTCAATCGTCAGCCATAAGGTGCAAACCACAAGGGCGCGGATTCGCGCGATCTATATGCATGAACAGTCGCAGGTGGTTTTGGTGGATACGCCCGGCATTTTTAAGCCGCGCCGCAAGCTTGATGAAGCGATGGTGGAAAGTGCCTGGACGGGAGCCGGGGAAGCCGATGCCGTGGTGCTGATGGTGGATGCACGGCGCGGGCTTGAAGATGAAGTTTTGAAAATCATTGAAGGTTTTAAGGCTAATAATACCAAGGCCATGCTGGTGTTGAACAAGGTTGATTTAATTGACCCAGAAAAACTTCTGCCATTGGCCGAGCAATGTGCGGCGGTGTTTCCATTCACCGATACATTCATGGTGAGCGCGCTGAATGGCTCAGGTGTAGCCAAGCTTGGTGCGAAATTGGCTGAGGCCATGCCGATTGGTGAATGGCTTTATCCGGCTGATCAAACGGCAGATGTGCATTTACGATTCATTGCCTCGGAAATCACCCGCGAAAAGATTTATGAACGGCTGCATGATGAGCTGCCCTATTCGTCCACGGTTGAAACCGAAGCCTGGGAAGAGCGTAAAGATGGCTCGGTGAAAATCACCCAGGTCATATTTGTTGAGCGTGACAGCCAGAAGGCCATTGTGCTGGGCAAGGGCGGGGCGCAAATCAAAGTTCTGGGGCAATTGGCGCGCGCTGAGATGGAAGAATCATTTGAACGGCGTGTACACTTGTTTTTATTCGTGAAGGTGCGTGAAAATTGGGCGGTTGACCCAGAGCGATTGCGGATGATGGGGCTGAGGTAGCAATTCTATGGAATGGCGCGATGAAGGTGTTGTCATCGGGGTGCGCGGACATGGCGAAACATCGGCCATTGTCGAAATTCTGACCGCTGAACATGGGCGCTTTCTGGGCATGGTGCGCGGTGGACGTGGGCGGCAAATGCGGCCGATTTTACAGCCGGGCAATTTGGTGATGGCCACTTGGCGGGCCCGGCTTGAAGATCATTTAGGTACCTATCAGGTGGAGCCTTTGAGTTTGAAGGCTGGATTTATTCTGGCGCATCCATTGCGGCTGGCTGGCCTTTCAACATTGATGGCGCTGGCGCAATTATTGCCCGAGCGCGAGCCACACCCAAAGCTTTATCACGCCGCGCATGTGGTGATGGCCTCATTTGAAGATGATGCCGTGTGGCCAGCACTTTTGGTGCGCTGGGAGATGGGACTTTTGGATGAGCTGGGTTTTGGCATGGACTTATCGAAATGTGCGGCCACTGGATCAGCAGATGAGCTTCATTATGTTTCACCGCGCACGGGGCGCGCCGTGAGCCGCGAGGCTGGCCTTCCTTATCAAGACAAGCTGTTTTCATTGCCCGCGTTTTTGCGTGGCGAGAGCGAAATTCTGGTGGGTGATGTGTTGGCTGGGTTAAAGCTTACAGGTTATTTTTTAGAGCGACATGTGTTGGGCCCGCGCGCGATTGCCATGCCAGCGGCACGGCAGTGGCTGGCAGAAGGCTTGGCCAGCAGGGCTGCGGCTTGATTGGTAATCTCAATCATGTGGCGATTGCCGTGCCTGATTTGGCTGCGGCTTGCGCCTTATATCGCGGGGCCTTAGGGGCTTCGGTTTCGGCGCCACAAGCCTTGCCGGAACATGGTGTGAAAGTGGTGTTCATCACCTTGCCAAACACCAAGATTGAATTGCTGGAGCCATTGGGCGAGACTTCGCCGATTGCGGCTTTCCTGGCCAAGAATCCTTCCGGCGGGATGCACCATATTTGTTACGAGGTGGATAATATTATCGCTGCACGCAACCATCTGGTTGCGTCTGGCGCGCGTATCCTTGGTGACGGTGCACCAAAAATTGGCGCGCATGGCAAGCCTGTGTTATTCTTGCACCCCAAAGATTTTAATGGCGTGTTGGTGGAGCTGGAGCAGAAATGAAGATTGGCAGCATGATTGCGATTTATTTTGTGATTTGGTGGACAGTTCTGTTTGCCGTGTTGCCCTTCGGCATCCGTAATGCGCATGAGACTGGTGAAAAGGTGGAGCCTGGCAATGATGCGGGCGCTCCGGTTACTCTACATCTGGGCAAAAAAGTTCTAATCACCAGTGTTTTGGCGCTTCTGGTGTTTGGTGTGGTATATGCGCAATTGGTGCACCACGTGTTTGGTGTTTAACTAAGGCCCGTCCCAACAAGCGGGAGGGGTTTAATTAGGTGCTTCGCTTATTTTCAATATCGGGTGCTTGTGGAAAACGTGATTTGAGATCGCGCTCGGTCACACTCATGTGATTGCGGGTATATTGTTCAGAAGCATCGCGCAGCGGCTGGAAATCCCACGGGAAATGATGGCCCTGTTTCATGGCTTCAAACATCATCAAGCGTGATTGCTGGCTTTCTAAAACTTGCGAATTGATTTTTGGGATGTCGAATTTTGCTTGTACCTCGGCTCGGAGTTTTTTGGCCAGCGGATGGGCTTCTGCCAGATTGTGCAGTTCCAGCGGATCATCAACCAGATTGAAAAGCTGATCGGGATCAACCGGCGAATGGATAAATTTCCATGGGCCACGGCGCAGCATGTACATTGGTGCAATCGCACCCTCTGCCAGATATTCACCCCAAGCGGTTGCTTCAGGATTTTCTGGTGCGCCATGCAACAGTGGCAGCAATGAGCGGCCATCAACTTTGCGCGACAAGCTCTCGGTTCCGCCAATCGCGGCTATGGTTGGCATAATATCGGCGAGCGATACAGGTTCTTTCACGCGGCGCGGTTTTATGGATTTTGGATTCCAGATGATCAACGGAATATGAGCGGCGGGCTCGAGATACGACATTTTATACCAGAGACCGCGCTCGCCTAGAAAATCTCCATGGTCAGACGTGAAAATGATCACTGTGTTTTCGAGTTGGCCTGTTGCTTCCAGCGTGTTGATGAGTTGGCCGAGCAGGTCGTCGATGTATGAGATATTGGCGAAATAGCCGTGGCGGGCGGCGCGAATGTCAGCATCTGTCACTGTGTAATCCGACATGGCCGACACATCATAAAGCCGTTGGCTATGGGCATCGAGTTTTTCACGCGGCATGGCAGGAATTGCGGGTAGCGCAATGTCTTTCTCTTTATAGAGACCCCAGAATTTCTTGCGGGCTGCATAAGGATCATGCGGGTGGGTGAAGCTAGTCATCAACGCGAAAGGCTTTTCAGGTGTAAAGCGGGCATAATCATAGAGCTTGCGAATGGCTTGGAAGGCGACATCATCATCAAATTCGAGCTGGTTAGATATTTCAGCGATGCCGGGTTGCAGCACTGACGTCATATTGTGATACCACCAATCAATGCGTTCCTGCTTTAGGCGCCAATCCGGCGTCCAGCCGAAATCGGCGGGATAAATATCGGTGGTCAGTCGCTCCTCAAGCCCATGCAATTGGTCTGGCCCGACAAAATGCATTTTGCCGGAAAGGCAGGTTTGATAACCGTGCAAACGCAGATAATGCGCCCAGGTGGGTATGGCAGAGGGGAATTCGGCGGCATTATCATAAACGCCGGTGCGAGAAGGTAGAAGACCATTCATGATCGTGGCGCGGGCAGGCGCGCAAAGCGGGCTGGTGGAATAGCAGTTTTCAAACACCACGCCTTCGTGTGCTAAACGGCTCAAATTTGGGGTTTGAACTTGGGGGTGGCCATAGGGCTCAAGGAATTGTGCGGCCAGTTGGTCTGCCATCACAAAGAGAATGTTGGGTTTTGTTTGAGCTGCCACTATATTTAGCCTTATGAAAACTTTGTTGCTGGCTTTGATCCGCATTTATCAGCTTACACTATCGTCGTTCATGGGGCGAGGTTGCCGCTTTTTGCCGACATGTTCGGATTATGCGCGACAGGCCATTGAACAACATGGCGCGGCTTGCGGGGGTGTTTTGGCGGTTAAACGCCTGGCGCGGTGCCACCCTTGGGGTGGGGATGGCTATGACCCCGTGCCCGCGACCTGTAATTGCGGCTGGCCCAAACAAAAAGAGCCGAAGTAAACTTCGGCCCCTTGGACTGGTGAAATTGATTTAACTTAGAAAGCCCAGATCAGAGCAGCCTTGGTTTCCCATTCTTTGCCCCAATGGTTGGTGAGATCGCAAGTGCAAGTGCCAGCGTAATGTCCATCACCTAAGCTGGTGTATGTTTCTTCCAAACGGAAGCGGACTTGATCGGTGAATGCATGTTCCATACCCAGGCCAGCCGTCCAGCCAAATTGATCGGCTTTAGTTCCATTTGGACCCGTCGGACCTACAATGTAGTTGTACTCACCTTGGACATATGCACCACCAGCTGCCAAGTAAATCATCGTGTCATCAAAGGCGTAACCAACGCGTCCACGCAAAGTTGCAATATTGTCGAGTTTGAAGCGGAAGTCTGCCGTTAGGTCATTGTTGTAAACAATGTCGTTGCTCATGCCCCAATCGCCTTCGATACCGAACACGATATTGTCAATCTGATGATTATAGCCAGCGAGCACACCACCTTTGTAGCCGCAACCCGCGTTTAAATAGGTCGGTGTTCCGGCTGTAATATTGTCCGTCAATGTGCCATCGATACATGCTGTACCAAGCCATGCGCCAGCGTAGAAGCCTGACCAATCGTAAGTGGCTGGGCGCAAATGCTCAACAGGTGGCGGGGGCGGCGGCAAATCGAGATCAGCGGCGATGGCTGCTGCGGTCGGAATAATCGCCGACAGGGCGAGAGAGGCGAGGAGGAGATATTTCTTCATGTTATTACCCACTAACTGTTGACCTGCAATGGGTCTGATCATGAAGCGTTAAGGTTAATGTCGGGTTATTGAAAAGTTACGCATAAATTAACACGCTTCATCAGGGCTTGACCTGAAGCCAACGAGGCGGCATTTCTGCATCCGCTATCAATGATTTGACTTACCCGTGAATGGTTTGTGGGAGTGAGCAATGGAGACAAAAATGATTACTTTGACATTCCCCGATGGTGCCAAGCGCCAAGTTGAGCAGGGTTCCACCGCCGCCCAAGTGGCGGCTTCAATTTCCAAATCGCTCGAAAAAAAGGCCGTGGCCGCCGTGGTCAATGGCGTTCTCGTCGATTTGGCTGACCCGATTTCGGGCGATGCGACTTTGCAAATCGTCACGCGCGATGACGATCGCGCGCTGGAACTGATCCGCCATGATGCTGCGCATGTTCTGGCTGAGGCCGTGCAGGAGCTATTCCCCGGCACCCAGGTGACGATTGGGCCGGTGATTGAAAATGGATTCTATTATGACTTTTTCCGCAACGAGCCGTTCACGCCAGCGGATTTTCCGACGATTGAAAAAAAGATGCGTGAAATTATTGCGCGCGACAAGCCATTCAGCAAAACGGTGAAGACGCGGCAGGAAGCCAAGGCATTTTTTGAGACGCGCGGCGAGGCCTTTAAAGTTGAGTTGGTTGATTCCATTCCTGGCCATGAAGACATCAAGTTCTATGATCAAGGCGGCTGGGTGGATATGTGCCGCGGGCCGCATATGACATCCACAGGCAAGATCGGTACGGCTTTCAAATTGATGAAAGTGGCTGGTGCATATTGGCGCGGCGATAGCAAGAATCCGATGCTTACAAGGCTTTATGGAACAGCGTGGGCCAATGATAAGGATTTGCAGAATTATGTGACCGCCTTGGAAGAGGCCGAAAAGCGCGATCACCGCAAGCTGGGCCGCGAGATGGATTTGTTCCATTTTCAAGATGAAGGCCCCGGCGTGGTGTTTTGGCATGCCAAGGGCTGGACGATGTTTCAGCAACTCATCGCCTATATGCGCCGCCGCTTGAACAAGTTGGATTATCAGGAAGTGAACGCGCCACAGGTTTTGGATAAGAGCCTGTGGGAAACCTCAGGCCATTGGGGTTGGTACCGTGAAGGCATGTTCCAAGTGACATCGGCCGGCGAGCAGACGGATGACCCGCAAGTGTTTGCGTTAAAGCCAATGAATTGCCCGGGCCATGTGCAGCTGTTCAAGCATGGTCTGCGGTCTTATCGCGAATTGCCGATGCGCTTGGCCGAGTTTGGCTTGGTACATCGCTATGAACCATCAGGCGCGTTGCATGGCCTCATGCGCGTGCGTGGCTTCACGCAGGATGATGCCCATATTTTCTGCACGCCTGATCAGATGGCCGATGAGTGCCTCAAGATCAATGATCTCATTCTCTCGACCTATAAGGATTTTGGGTTCGAGCAAATTGTGGTCAAGCTTTCCACTCGCCCTGAAAAGCGCGTGGGCACGGATGCCGATTGGGATCGTGCAGAAGCCATCATGCAAAATGTGTTGGTGCAGATTGCCGAACAATCCGGCGGCAAGATCAAAACGGCGATCAATCCGGGCGAGGGCGCTTTCTATGGCCCCAAGTTTGAATATGTGCTGCGTGATGCGATTGGCCGTGATTGGCAATGTGGCACCACACAGGTGGATTTCAATTTGCCAGAACGCTTTGGCGCATTCTATATCGGCGCTGATGGCGAGAAGCATGTGCCAGTGATGATCCACCGTGCCATTTGCGGTTCGATGGAGCGGTTCCTTGGCATCTTGATCGAAAACTATGCCGGACACTTCCCGCTGTGGCTGGCCCCGCAACAGGTGATTGTTTCAACCATCACGTCAGATGGCGATGCTTACGCCTTGGAAGTGCGCGATATTTTGCGCAAGGCAGGGCTTCGCGCTGATGCTGATCTGCGCAATGAAAAAATCAACTATAAAGTGCGCGAACATTCACTGGCCAAAGTTCCGGTGATTTTGGTCGTCGGCAAGCGCGAGATGGAAGAGAAGACGGTTTCAGTGCGGCGCTTGGGTTCGCAGGATCAGAAGGTAGCAACGCTGGCGGATACGTTGGCGACACTGGTGAAGGAAGCAACACCGCCGGATTTGAGGTGAGATGGTTTCTACGAAAGACATCACGAAGGAAGCAAAAGAACGTCAAGTTATCCAATCGATAGCGGCAGCTCGCGGTTGGCTAACTGATCTTGGATTGATCTTCAGAGGCGAAGCGGCAAAAAAAGAGCCTGACTTTTTTTACTTTGGTAGAAATGAGAAAGTAGCTTTTGAGGTCACTGAAATTTGCGATCAAGAAATTGCGCACAGTAGTTCCGTCGCTTTGGAATCAGGTAAAATTACTGAATTCCAACGAACGCATGGAGTTGCCAAATTAATTTTGGAAAAGAAGCTGAATAAGAAATATGAATATATTGCCGACTGCCCCATTGAGCTAGTTTGCTTTTTCAACGCCCGAACATTTGAGACCGACCAACAGATTGTTGATCAAATATTTTCGTTGATCTTAGAGCTGAAAGTGAAATTCAATAAAGTCTGGTATCATGGGCTTGAGGATGTGTACGAATTTTACAACGATGGAAGTCCGCCCAGAAATCATGGCCCTTATCCATCGGGGTTCACTTGAGTTTCGTTTCCTATAATGGTGGGTGACTCGTTAGATAGTTGCTTGCCTAACTTTTATAAGCAGCGAATTGGAAAAGTTTAACGTTGCCGGATTTGAAATAAAAGATTTCGTCGGGCTGACGCGAGGTTAGGGATTGAAATGTAATTCTAAAACTTCCATATCACCTTCATGGAAATTGGAATTTACACTTTTGCTGATGTGCCTGCTGGAAAGCCGGAATGGGCGGGGCAGCGGTTGCGGAATTTGGTTGAGGAAATGAAGCTGGCTGATGAGGTCGGCTTGGATGTGTTTGCGGTGGGCGAACACCACCGGGCTGATTATGCCGTGTCATCGCCTGCCGTGGCGCTGGCTGCGGGCGCTGCCGTGACCAAACGGATCAAGCTTTCGAGTGCTGTTACGGTTCTCAGTTCTGACGATCCGGTGCGGGTGTTTCAGCAATTTGCTACGGTTGACGGTATTTCCAATGGTCGTGCTGAAATCATGGCGGGGCGTGGTAGTTTCATCGAATCCTACCCGCTGTTTGG
>JAYVXY010000053.1:0-7758 GCA_043784785.1 Aestuariivirga sp.
GACCCAAGAACCACTCATTCAAACGTTTCGCCTGTGTTTCGAGGCGGTCCAGCAACGGCCCAAACCCTCTTGACAACAGATGGCCCCGAAGGACCGCCGCTTCAAGGCTTTCCATCGAGAAGGCGCTATCTATGATTTGTGACCGCATGGAGTCAAGCTCCCGCGAAACAATCTCTGTTTTCCTAAATTCTGAATAAAATTCATGGACAAGTTCGGGGTGATTAATGAGCGTGAGCACGATCATCCTCTCGCGGTGTTCAGCGGAAGATGTTGAGTTGCTTTTGCTGGCGAGGGCTTTGAGTTTTTGCGAAGCGGGTTGTTGAAGTTCCCATGGCTTTTGACCCCATTTGAGGCGGGGCTGCGGCTTGCCAGTGGTGGTGAAGGCGCGGCGCGGGCCGGATTGGCCTTTGAATAAATTTGTAAGGCGCTCCTGCAAATCCGATAAATAATGTTTGCGCACCGTTTCATCAGCGATGTGACCAAGCTGCTGTTTCAGATCGCGCTCAAAGCTGGCGCGACGCTCTGGTGTTGAGCGATCATTCTCATTCAAGGCCCGCGCCCATAACACCGAGGCCATAGGCTCGGCTGCGTTCACCACTGCCTTAACAGCTTCGGGCCCTTCTGATTTCAAAAGATCATCAGGGTCTTGGCCTTCCGGCAGGAATGCAAATTTCAGGGAGTGGCCCGGTTTCAAGAGTGGCAGCGCCAAATCGAGCGCACGATAAGCCGCCTTCTGACCAGCACTATCGCCATCAAAACACAGCGTCGGCTCTGGCACCGTCTTCCACATGATCGCCAATTGATTTTCGGTGAGTGCGGTTCCAAGCGGTGCAACTGCTTCAGTGAAGCCCGCGCGGAACATGGCGATCACATCGACATAGCCTTCCACCGCGATGAGCTGACTTGAGTTATGCGCAGCACCGCGCGCTTTGTCGAAATTATAAAGAATCTCGCCCTTGTGAAACAGTGGCGTATCGGGCGAGTTGAGATATTTGGCGGGCACATCGGCACGAAGTGCCCTGCCCCCAAAGGCGATCACGCGGCCCCGCGCATCACGGATCGGGAACATCACCCGGTCGCGAAACCGGTCATAGGCCACCGGAATATCATCACCCGTAATCACCAACCCGGCTTCTGCCATTTGATCAAAGGTGATTTTTTTCTCGGCCAGATACGTGCGCAGGGCTGAGCGATCATCAGGCGCATAGCCAATCGAAAACTCTTTCTGGATAGCGGGTGATAATCCACGATCTGCCAGATAACCCCGCGCCTTAGCACCGCGCGCCGTTTGCAGCTCGGCTTCAAAGAACTTTGCCGAAATTTCCATTATTTCATAAAGGCTTGTGCGCTGTTCCTCACGCTCCACATCAGCTTGAGAAATAACCGGCATTGGCAATCCAGCTTCCGCCGCCAATTGCGCCACGGCCTCGGGAAATGGCATGCCTTCTTTCTCAATCAGATAGGTGAAAATATCGCCCGATACTTTGCAGCCAAAACAATAATAGCGGCCCTTGCGATCATCAGCATGAAAGCTGGGCGACTTCTCACCATGGAACGGGCAGCACGCCCAGTAATCGCCCTTGCCCGGATTGCTCTTGCGCCGATCCCAAGCCACCTTGCGCCCAATCACCGACGACACCGAAACCCGGTTGCGGATGTCATCAAGAAATGAGGGCGGGAATTTCATGAGCTTTATGTAGCAAGATGGATTGGCAATGTCATGTGGCAGGCAGCCCTTCGGGGCTCGCAAGGGCTCGCACCTCAGGGTGAGGGGTACCACAAAATTCCCTCACCCTGAGGTACGAACGCAGTGAGCCTCGAAGGGCACCGCCAGTTCAGGTCTTCAACACATCCATCTTAATCGGCCCATCCGCCCGGCCTAGAATAAACTGGTCAACATAAGCATTGCCGCTGCGGTCGATCTTCTTGGCATCGCCAGCCCAAATGATTTCGCCCTTATAGATCATGGCAATCTCATCAGCGATCTTGCGGGCTGAGGCCATGTCGTGGGTGATGGAGATTGTGGTGGCACCCAGCCGCTTCACGCAATCGACGATCAGATTATTGATTACGTCACCCATGATTGGATCAAGGCCCGTAGTCGGCTCATCAAAGAATATGATTTCAGGATCGGCCGCAATCGCCCGCGCCAGGCCTACGCGCTTTTGCATTCCGCCTGAAAGTTCGGCCGGATAAAGCTTGCCCACATCAGCACTCAAACCGACCAAACCCAACTTCTCAATGGCGATTTCTTTGGCTTGGGCGCGCGCAATGCGCCGACCTTGGGTCAAGCCAAAGGCCACATTCTCCCAAACGTTAAGTGAATCAAACAGCGCACCACCTTGAAACAACATGCCAAAGCGGCGCAAATATTTATCCCGTGCCTCACCCTTCAGGCCAACAACTTCCTCACCTGCAATCTTTATCGAGCCAGAATCCGGCGCGATGATTCCCAGAATGCATTTAAGCATCACCGACTTGCCCGAACCAGACCCGCCAATCACAACGAGTGACTTGCCCTTCTCAACCGATAAACTCACGCCATTCAAAACATGCTTTGACCCAAAGGCTTTGCGAACCTCACTGAGCTGGATGTGTGGGGCCATCTCAGTGCTTTCCGAACAACAAAGAGGTCAGCGCAAAATTCGCCGCCAAAATCATGATGGCGGAGGAAACCACGGCATTGGTTGTGGCGCGGCCCACACCTTGGGCCCCGCCCTTGGAGTTGAAGCCGTGATAACACCCCATCAATGCAATGATAAAACCGAACACTGCGGCCTTGATCAGACCCGATGATATATCATCAAAATGCAGTTGATCAGCTGTGGTTTTGATATAGCTGAAACCATTAAAGCCCAGCGAGCGCGTGCCCACAATATAGCCGCCCATGATGCCAATGGTATCGCCAATCGCCACCAATAACGGCATGGAAATAACCGCAGCCAACAGACGCGGGCCAACGAGATATTTGATCGGATTGGTCGAAAGCGTGACCAACGCGTCAGTCTGCTCGGTTACTTTCATCGTACCAAGCTCGGCTGCAATGGAAGCTCCCACCCGGCCCGCCACCATCAAGCCCGCAAGCACCGGGCCAAGCTCACGCGTAATGCCAATGGCCACAATGCTGGGCACAAGCTGGCCCGCAGTTGCCGGTGATGAGCCGGTATAAATCTGCAATGCCAAGGCACCGCCGGTGAAAAACGCGGTCATCGCCACAACAGGCAACGACGTGTAGCCGATGCGGAAAAACTGCAAAGCAATTTGGCCAAAATAATAGCGCGGCGATAGGCCCACCAGCAATGCATCCCTGGTGAACAATGCAGTGCGCCCCACTTCTGCGCAGAACAGCAAGAACAGTCGGCCTATGGTAGCAACAATATTCAAATCAAATTCCTTGCGATTCGTCGCCAATGTAGCGGCGCGCATAACGATTGCCCAGATGGGTGAGCAATTCATATGAAATGGTGCCCGCAAACCCTGCCGCTTCGTCTACGGTCAAATTGGGGCCAAATAATTCCACCAACGTGCCGCGCTGCGTTTCAACTTCAGCCAAATCGGTCACATCAATCGCCATCATATCCATGGAAACGCGCCCGACGATGGGAACTCGTTTGCCAGCCACAAAAACTTGACCCGGAGCTTTATCTGCCGACCAACTCAATTTGCGTGGGATACCGTCGCGGTAACCGGCACCAAGCAGCGCAATGCGGCTGTCACGGGGTGCTGTCCAAGTTGCGCCATAGCCAATTGTATCACCCTGCTTCACAAATCGCGTCTGCATAATTTTCAATTGCAACGTGACAACCGTCTTCATCGGGTTTGGATGTCCGGGTAAGGGATTGCCGCCATAAAGCGCCACACCGGGCCTTGCCAAATCATACAAATAACCATCGCCCAAATAGATGCCTGATGAATTGGCAAGACTCGCAGGCACATCGGGCAGCATGGCGCGATATTTTGCGAACAAATCGCGTTGCTTAATATTGAGCGGATGAGCGGGTTCATCAGAACACGCAAGATGACTCATCACCATGATGATGCGAAGTTGATCACGCATTGCAACAATCTGTGTGAATTCATCACCCGTTAGCCCCATGCGATTAATGCCGGTATCGACATGAACCGCACAGGGTTTGCCTTTGCCATTGACGGCCCAATCCTTGGCTTCATCAAGCGAGATCAGTGCGGGATAAAGTTCGTGCTGCAGATAGTAATCGGCCTGCCCCGCATACAAGCCATCCAACACAAAAATGAGAGCCTCGGGTAAAACTGCCCGCAACTGCTCGCCCTCAAAAGGCCGCGCTACAAAAAAGCTGCGGCAACCTGCGGCCCATAAGGCCTTGGCGCAGGGTTCCATGCCCAAGCCATAGGCTTCACCTTTGATGGCGGCTCCGGTTTCAATAGCCGGCGAAAGCGAATGGGCCTGCGCTACCAATGTTTTATAATTGGATTGCAGGGCTGTAAGATCAACGGTGACGATGGCGCTTGAAAGGGATTCAGGAATGTTGGTCATGGAAGTGGAATTAAATGATTTGGGAAAGAGCGCAAGTGGCACATTACCAGCCCTGCCCTATACCCGTCATGCCAGCGAAGGCTGGCATCCAGCTTTCTATCATCGCAGCTTGTGGCTAGCTGGATCTCAGCCTTCACTGGGATGACGGTGAAAGGCAGGAATATAGGTCACAGGGAATTCAATCTGCACTTGGCTTATTCAAACCGCTCCGGCACATAGCCATCCTTGGCCAAATTCGAGAACCGTGTGAGCTTGCCTTCAAATTGCAGATCGACTGTGCCGGTGGGGCCGTGGCGCTGTTTGCCGATGATCACTTCGGCTTTTCCGTGGGCGCGGTCCATCTTTTCCTGCCAGCCTTGAAATTCCGGCGTGCCCTCCGCAGGCATCAAGCGCTCGAGATAATATTCTTCGCGATATACAAACAACACCACGTCGGCGTCTTGCTCGATGGAGCCTGATTCACGCAAATCTGAAAGCTGCGGACGTTTATCTTCGCGTGCTTCCACTTGGCGTGAAAGCTGCGAGAGCGCAATGATCGGAACAGCCAATTCCTTGGCCAAGGCCTTGAGGCCTACGGTGATTTCGGTCACTTCCTGCACGCGACCTTCGGAGGCCTTTCTGGCCGAGCCCGCAAGAAGTTGAAGATAATCCACCACAATCAAACCAACACCGCGCTGGCGTTTCAACCGCCGCGCCCGTGAAGCAAGCTGCGCAATCGTCAGGCCGCCCGTGTCATCTATATAAAGTGGCAGCGCTTGCAATTCGCGGCTCACATCCACAAGACGCTGAAACTCGTCCTCACTGATTTTGCCGCGCCTAATATATTCCGATGAAATGCCTGATTGCTCGGCAATGATACGCGTGGCCAATTGCTCAGACGACATTTCGAGCGAGAAGAAGGCGACCACACCACCATCTAAAACCTTGTTTGAGCCATCGGGTTGATACTCAGCTTTATAAGCTTTGGCGACATGATAGGCGATGTTGGTAGCCAGCGCGGTTTTGCCCATGGCAGGGCGACCGGCAAGAATAATCAAATCCGAAGATTGCAAGCCACCCATCTTTTCGTCGAGATCGGTAAGGCCTGCAGAGATGCCGGAAAGTCCACCATCGCGCTGATAAGCAGCAGAGGCCATATCAATCGCCACCGTAAGTGCCCGACCAAAAGCCTGAAAGCCCTTGCCATATTTATCGACCTCAGCAAGGCCATAAAGCGCTTGTTCGGCCCGCTCGATCATATCGCGTGCACTCGATTCAATGTCAGGCTCAAAGGCCTCATTCACCACATCAGTGCCGATGCCAATCAATTTGCGGCGCTGCGCCAATTCATAAATGGTGCGACCATATTCCTCCGCATTGATGATGGTGGTGGCAGATGCAGCAAGACGCGCCAGATAAGATGTGCCACCGATTTCTTTGAGCGTGGCATCATTTTCAAAATGCGATTTGAGGGTAACAGCAGAGGCGAGTTTGCCCATGCGGATAAGAGTGGTGGCTGCTTCATAAATCCGGGCATGCACACCCTCGCTGAAATGATCAGCGGTCAAGAAATTGGAAACGCGATCCGCCGCTTCATTGTTCGACAAGATAGCACCCAACAGCGCTTGCTCAGCCTCCAAGTTTTGGGGCGGGCTGCGGAAGGTTTCTTCTGTTACAGTTTCAACAGGGCGGAGCGGGATTGGGTTGTTCATTCGTCAAGCCTAGCAGTGCAGGATCGTTCAGTTTCAATTTGATTCGAATTATAACCGCTATCCACAGGCTGCGCATAAAAAAAGGCCGCCCGAAGGCGACCCTTTAATTCACTGTAATGAGAGTGGCTTAGTTGCCACCCTCTTCTTCAGCAGCGGCATCGGCCTGAGCTTCTTCGAACATGGCTTCGGCAGCAGCGCGCGCTTCAGCTTTTTCGGTGGCTCCGACTGCGGTGAGATCATCACCACGGGCTTGGGCGGCGGCTTCGTCAATGGTGCGGGCCACATTTACAGTCACAGGCACAACCACTTCTGGATGCAAGGTCACTTGAACCACATGCAAACCAATGATCTTGATTGGGGTTTGAATGTGAATGTGGTTGCGATCAACCTTGGCACCAGCAGCAGCGGCTGAGTCACCAATGTCACGTGCAGTTACTGAACCATAAAGCTGGCCCGATTCACCGGCTTGGCGAATAACCACAAACACCTTGCCTTCAATCTGCTTGGCTTCATCAACAGCCATTGCCTTGGTGGCGGCGTTCTTGGCTTCAAGCACAGCGCGCTGTGCTTCAAACTTTGCCTTGTTGGCAGCCGTTGCGCGCAAGGCCTTCTGGTTTGGCAGCAGGAAGTTACGAGCGTAACCATCCTTCACCTTAACAGTTTCGCCCATGACGCCGAGACGGCCAACACGTTCGAGGAGAATAACTTGCATGTTCTAAATCTCCTTACGAAATAACATATGGCAGCAGGCCCAGAAAGCGTGCGCGCTTGATCGCCTGAGCGAGTTCGCGTTGCTTCTTGGCACATACAGCGGTGATGCGGCTTGGAATAATCTTGCCACGTTCAGAAATGTAACGCTGCAGCAAGCGCACATCCTTGTAATCAATTGTTGGCGCACCCGTGCCTGTGAATGGGCAGCTTTTGCGGCGGCGGAAAAATGGGCGGCGTGCGCCTTGTTCCATAGCCATTACATCACCTCATCCATGTTAAAGCCTTCTTCTTCACGACGACGATCACGATCATCGCGGCGACGCATCATGGCTGAAGGGCCTTCTTCGAGTTGTTCAACAGCGATGGTCATATAACGAATGACATCTTCACTGATCGACATTTGGCGTTCCATTTCTGCAATTGCAGCATGGGGGCCAGAAATGTTCATGAACGCAAAAAACGCTTTGCGGTTCTTCTTCACGCGGAATGTGAGGGACTTGATGCCCCAGTTTTCAAACTTCTCAACCTTGGCACCGCCAGCGCTGAGAACGCCTGTATATTGCTCCACCAGCGCATCAACCTGCGCCTGTGTTGCATCCTGGCGCACCAGGAATGTGTGTTCATAAAGACCCATGTGGGCTTAACCTTTCTCTGTTTCGTTTTCCAAAAAGCACCAGCGCAGAGCCTCAAACAAACCAAGAGCAAGGTTCGAAAGACCGGTCAAGATGAGCGGAGACACGGGAAGCCGGAGCGTTAACCCCTAGATGGCAAAAGCCACCCCTTCCGTTCAGCCCCCAGCGGGTGCCTTCAAGATGGGCGGCTTATGGCTGATAAGGGGGCGGG
>JAYVXY010000054.1:0-2308 GCA_043784785.1 Aestuariivirga sp.
CGGAATGCTTCTGCATCAGAACGCTGGCAACAGCTTCAGCCAGAAAAGCGGGGCGATTGCGCGTTGGAATAATAACCGTAAATTTTCCCACAATCTCGCGGCTTGCTGTCGAGGCGGGCAGATCACGCATTGCCCTGCTTCAACCAGGCGATATTGGGGTGTTGCACCGTTTCTTTGGGTTTGAAAAAATAGCGCCGGAATATTTCGCCATAACCATGCATCAGATAATTATTGTTCTTCTTCAGCAATGCACCACGCTCTTGCGCGTAATAGGCCTTCAACTGATACCACGGCAAACTCGGCCGATCATGATGGGCAATGTGCAAATTATTATTTAGGAAGAGCAAAGACCAAAAGGGCGAAGCTTCAACAATAATGGTGCGCTCGCCAACACTCTCGGCTGCTTGGTGTTCGCAAAATGAACGCACCAAAGCCAAAGAGATCGCTGGGTAGGCAATCAGCAAAATATATTGCCAGATCGGCATTCCCGCCCAGTGCACAAAAGAAAGCACGATAGCCGAGGAAAGCACAAACAATCCCCAACACTTCACAATATCGCGTCGCCCCTTGACCATCGCCAAAAATTCACCCGACCAGAACCGGATGATCCCCACGGCAGGCCCGATCAACATCCGCCCGAAAAGCGTATTGTTAAAAGTATAAAGTGCGCGCTTGATCCCCGGCATGGCGTTCCAATCATCTGGCAACAGATAATAAGATTCAGGATCCCGCACCGGGCAGGTGAGATGCAAATCATTGTGGTGCGTCAGATGGGTGTCACGGTAGCGCCCATAGGGCAGCCATAAATGCGGCACCAAAAACACCAAAGCTTCATTCACCCAACGCTTACGCGTAGGATGGCCGTGTAAAACTTCGTGCTGCAGTGAAGAATGCAGGCAAGCGGCATAAGCGCCAATCGGCAAGATCACCCACCATGCCAACTTGTCGTGAAACCACACAAGCGCAATCAAAACCGCATAGACCAAAAAGATCAATGCAATCGTTGGCCATTCAATACGAGGGGTGCGTTGAAAATTCATGAGTGGATTCAAGTTGCCGTTACATGTCGATTCTATATTGTGAACCTTATCGCAAACAAGGCCTCCTGAATTATAATGATTGTCGCATCTCTGCCAATGTATGATTGGCCCGAAATTCAGAAACATACAGATGCGTTTTGGGCCTGCTTCCAGCACCATGCCGGAGTGAGCGTCGAATTGGATCGAAAGCACTTTTATGTTGATGTCTGGCGCAATCCAGAACTGATTTTCAGTCAAACATGCGGTTATCCTTTTACTCATGAGTTCAAAGGCTTATTGAATTATGTTGCCACGCCACATTATGATTGCACAGGCTGTGACGGTGCCACCTATTCAAGCTTCGTCTTCGCCCGCGAAGCCACACCGCTGACAGGTTTTCGCGGAAAGATTGCCGCGATTAACGGCATGGATTCCATGTCCGGCATGTTGGCGTTGAAGCTGGCCTTTGCGCCGTTTGCACTGGGTGGTGAATTCTTTGAACGCAAACTCATCACTGGCGGCCACCTCAATTCACTAAAGGCAGTTCGTGAAGGCTTGGCCGATGTCTGCGCCATTGATGCGGTGTGTGTTGCACTTGCGCAAAAATATCGCCCACAGGATTTGGAAGGTCTGGTAGTGATCGCCCAATCGCCATTCGTGCCAAGCCTGCCCTTCGTGACCCGCGCGGGTAACCCCGAACAGTTGCGAACCGCGTTGGAGAAAACTCTGGCCGACCCTGAATTGAAAACCACGCGTGCGGCGCTGTTTATCAAAGGGGCATCGAATATCGGCGCCGATGCTTACGACCGCATCACTAAATTGGAAAACGCCTTGTCGCCATTTAATTTATGATCGCGCCGGAACAGTCTCATTCGCAGCGGGACGACACGCCACAAATTCTTCGCGCATTTCACAATGCAGTGAAAGCCTGTGCAGCTTGGGATATTTGTCCGCCGGAAAAGCCTCGGGCACCCGCAGCTTGATGTAACCAATCAAACAGCCGATTGAAACATCGGCCTGGCTCATGTGCAAATCGACAAACCAAGGCGTGCCGCAATCTTTTTCAAGGGCTGCCAGCCCGGCATGAAGCTGGTCAAGGCATCGCTTCTCCCATTCTTTCGAAAGGGTCTTGCCTTCGTGGTAATAACGTTCAAAAAATGTCGCCATGGTTTTTTCCATGCAGCCCGTGGCCAAGGCAACGGCATGTAAAATTTTGCGCCGCTCTGGCCCATTGGCAGGTGTCAGCGAACGCGCTTGCCCTGCCTTGTGATCAAGATAATCAATGATCG
>JAYVXY010000055.1:0-2279 GCA_043784785.1 Aestuariivirga sp.
TAGTCGTAAACCTTGTAAGCTTCGGCCACGGTCTGCCCGGTTTCCCACAGCCGGTGCAGGATATAGGCTTCCAGTTCCGGCATGTCTTTGGGGTAAACCATTTCCCAATCATGCAGGCCTTCAAGTGCGCCCAGCATATAGCGGAAGGTGTTGCGCAGCTTGCGATAGTTTTCGACTGCTGATTTCAGGATTTCAGGGCCGATGCGCATGTCATCGGCATAATCGCAGGTGGCGACCCAGAGACGCAAAATGTCAGCGCCAGAATTCTTGATCACGTCTTGCGGCACTGTGGTGTTGCCAAGAGATTTGGACATTTTGCGGCCATCTTCGGCCAGCGTGAAGCCATGGGTGATCACCTGGTTATAAGGTGCCCTGCCCCTTGTGCCACAGGATTCGAGCAGCGAGGAATGAAACCAACCGCGATGTTGGTCAGAGCCTTCGAGATAAACATCGGCGGGCCATTTGAGATCGGGGCGCTCTTCGAGAACGAAAGCGTGGGTGCAGCCGGAGTCAAACCACACGTCGAGAATGTCGCGCACTTGTTCGAAATCTTCGGCCTTGTGATTGGCGCCCAAGAATTTTTGTGCAGCCCCATCCTCATACCAAGCATCTGCGCCATGTTCACAAAATGAATCATAAATACGCTGGTTCAATTTGTTATCATTGAGTATTTCGCCTGTGGCTTTGTTGACGAAAACCGCAATCGGCACCCCCCAAGCACGTTGACGCGAGATCACCCAATCTGGGCGTTGTTCGATCATGCCGCGCAAACGGTTCTTTCCTGCGGGTGGAAAAAACTGCGTGGCTTCGATTGCGGTGAGGGCTTTTTCGCGCAACTGCTTTTTGTCCATCGAGATGAACCATTGCGGCGTGTTGCGGAAAATCACTGGCTTTTTTGAACGCCACGAATGAGGATAAGAAATAACTTTGCGAGAATGTGCCAGCAACATGCCAGCATCTTTCAACGCTTCAATCACGCGCTTGTTGGCATCGCCCCAACGGCCGTGATGATCGATAACGCGAGCGCCTTCGAAACCCGGGGCATCCTTGGTGTAAAAGCCATCGGGGCCGACGGGGGTTGGAACCGTGTCGTCGATGCCGAGTCGCCGCTTCACTCTTTGCGAAATGGAATTTATCCAGACATTGTAGTCGTCTGCGCCATGCGAAGGCGCTGTGTGCACGAAGCCGGTGCCTGCATCGTACGTAACGTGATCGCCCTCCAGAAGCGGAACCTTAAAATTATACCCGATTTTTTTTAGTGGATGCGAACACACAACCGAAGCCAATTCATCGGGATCGAGTGAGCGAACTTCTTCAAATCCAGCACTCGAAATTCCAAAAGCTGCCATAGCTTGTTCAGCGAGCAGCTTGGCCAGAACCACCTTTTCGCCAACTCCAAGGCAATTTCCTACTGGCGCTGTCTTGACGACGTAAAGCCCATAGGCATCACTATTCCCAACGGTGAATTTACCGGAAAAGCTAACGGCGCGATTCCCCGGAATGGTCCAGGGTGTAGTTGTCCAAATGACTACTGAGGCAGCATTGAGGGAATATTCCTTCTCTATCTGCTTGCGGTCAAATGGAAGCGGGCTACTAAGGCTCGCCATCGAGTCGAGTAAATTTGACAAGGTAGCTGGATCAAAAGACACAACCGGAAACTTCACGAAGATCGTATCGACTTCCACATCAGCATATTCAACTTCGGCCTCGGCCAGAGCCGTGCCTTCGACCACGCTCCACATCACTGGCTTTGAGCCGCGATAGAGCTGCCCATCACCGGCGAACTTCAACAGCTCACGCGCGATGATGGCTTCGGCTTTGAAGTTCATGGTGAGATAGGGATTATCCCAATCGCCTTCCACGCCGAGGCGTTTGAATTCCTCGCGCTGGATATCTACCCAGCCTTGCGCAAATTCGCGGCATTCCTGGCGGAATTCATTGATCGGGATCGCGTCTTTGTTCTGCCCTTTGGCGCGATATTGCTCTTCGATTTTCCATTCAATCGGCAGGCCATGGCAATCCCAGCCGGGAACGTAGTTCGAGTCCTTGCCACTCATCTGTGCGCCGCGCACCACAAGGTCTTTCAGAATTTTATTCAGCGCATGGCCGATATGGATGTTGCCGTTGGCATAGGGTGGGCCATCATGCAGCACGAATTTTTCACGGCCCTTTGATTGCTCACGCAGCAGCTTGAACAAATCCATATCCGCCCAGCGCTTTAAAAGCTCCGGCTCTTTCTGCGGCAGGCCAGCTTTCATCGGAAAGTCGGTTTTCGGCAA
>JAYVXY010000056.1:0-2277 GCA_043784785.1 Aestuariivirga sp.
AAAAAATCCATCCGTGAACGGATTATTGCGCTCGCGTGGTGGGATTGGTCACATGATCGACTCGCAATGGCGGTGGACGACATGCGCACGCAGGATGTGCAGGCATTTCTAGCGAAGTGGGAACGCTAAGCCCCTACCTGCTTGCGCATATCACCCTTATCAATCCCCGCCACCTGCACCGGCTTTTTCATTGCATCGCGTCTGAAGGGCTCGCCTAATTCTTGGTTGAGCATAGCTTCAATCAAAGTGGTCTTGCCATGTTTCATTTGATCGTCGATGGCTTTGCGCAAGGCTTCAGTCAGCTGATCCATGGTGCGGGCCTGCACGCCGATCAGGCCACAGGCGGTGGCGATGCCGGCGTAGGAGACTTCCGGATCAAGCTCGGTGCCCACGAAATTATCATCATACCATAACGTTGAGTTGCGCTTTTCTGCACCCCATTGATAGTTGCGGAACACGATCATGGTAACCGCCGGCCATTCCTTGCGGCCAATGGCTGTAAGCTCGGTCACCGCAATGCCAAAGGCACCATCGCCTGAAAAACCAACCACGGGCACATTGGGGCAGCCGATTTTGGCGCCAACAATTGATGGCAAGCCATAACCACAGGGGCCGAACAGGCCGGGTGCCAAGTATTTGCGGCCTACTTCAAAAGTCGGATAAGCATTGCCGATGGCGCAGTTGTTGCCGATGTCAGATGAAATAATCGCCTCGCGCGGCAATGCCGCCTGAATAGCACGCCACGCCATGCGCGGGCTCATCCAATCGGGCTTGGCGGTGCGGGCGCGTTCATTCCATGTGGTGCCGGGGTCATCATTCTCATGATCCATCGATGAAAGCTGCTGGGCCCAACGCGATTTGGTGGTGGCGATTAAATCCTTGCGGGCTTGGCGGTCATGATCACCTGCCGAAGGTGCCAACTTGGCCAGAATGCTCAAGGCCACCTTTTTGGAATCGCCCACTATGCCAACCGCCACTCTCTTGGTCAGGCCGATGCGGGCGGGATTAATATCCACCTGAATGATCTTGGCGTCTTTCGGCCAATAGTCGAGACCGTAGCCGGGAAGCGTGGAGAATGGATTGAGCCTTGTGCCCAAAGCCAAAACCACATCAGCCTTCTGAATCAATTCCATCGCGGCTTTTGAGCCATTATAACCCAGTGGCCCGGCAAATAGCGCATGCGAACCGGGGAAGGCATCATTATGTTGATAGCCCACGCACACCGGCGCACCCAGTTTTTCAGCCAATGCTTTCGAAGCCGGAATGGCTCCGCCCAACACCACGCCAGCGCCATTCAGGATCACCGGAAATTTGGCTTCCGATAAAAGCTTGGCCGCCGCAGCAATTGCTTCATCGCCACCAGAAGGGCGCTCAAATTCCACAATAGCCGGCAACTCAATATCAATCACTTGGGTGAAATAATCACGCGGCATGTTGATCTGTGCAGGCGCTGAATGGCGCTTGGCGTTCATGATCACACGGTTCAAAACTTCAGCTACGCGCGAAGCATCGCGCACTTCTTCCTGATAGCACACCATATCCTTGAACAACGCCATCTGCTCCACTTCTTGAAACCCGCCTTGGCCAATAGTTTTATTGGCGGCCTGTGGTGTCACCAGCAAAAGCGGCGTGTGGTTCCAATAGGCGGTTTTGACCGGCGTTACGAAATTGGTGATCCCCGGCCCATTCTGCGCAATCATCATGCTCATTTTGCCGGAAGCTCTTGTGAAACCATCGGCCATCATGCCGCCTGAGCCTTCATGCGCACAATCCCAGAAAGTGATGCCAGCTTTTGGAAAAATATCCGAAATCGGCATGAAGGCCGAACCGATAATGCCAAAGGCATGCTCGATGCCGTGCATTTGCAACACTTTTACAAAGGCTTCTTCAGTGGTCATTTTCATGAGGAGAAACTCCGGATTGAGATATGCCCCCTTATAGCGCTGGCACCATCTGGGCCTAGTACCAGTTTGGGGTGGATGTTTGGGCGGATGCTGTGCTAGGGAAGCAAAACGCAACGGCATTTTAAGTCTCGGTAGCTCAGCAGGATAGAGCACCGGTTTCCTAAACAGTTTTTACAGGGAACATGCTGCACATACTGCACCCTCAAGTCCTTGTTTTTGCCTAACTCTTTCTGTACAACTGACATGCTGCAACACCCGAGCACCCGTCGAAAAAGAGACAGAATGAAAACCTTACTTACCGACCGCACCGTGCAAACGCTCGCCTATTCCGGCAAGCCCCAGACCATCTGGGATACCAACCTTAAAGGCTTCG
>JAYVXY010000057.1:0-2275 GCA_043784785.1 Aestuariivirga sp.
GTGCGGTCATTGCTTTCTTCGCTACCTTCGGCACGTTGCTTCTTTTCCGCTTCATTGGTTGCGGCCATGCGCGTGATTGAAATTTCTACAGGTACAATAGGCTCAACAGAACTTGCAAAGGTCACTTGTACGGGACCGCGCACTTGACCACAATTTACACCCGTGGACATTACCGCGCCAAAGCTGCGCACATCAAAGAAATTCTTACACATAAAATTACGTAACTTAATTGCCTCTTCATCGTCCTTCGGATTGAGCTTCGCATCCTTATCTACCTTGCCATCATCGGGGCGCAGCGCCTTATAGGCCTTGCGGTGCTGGTCATTAAGAATGGCCCCTTCTTTCACATAAATATGAAAGCCGTCTTTGTCTTGATGGGCCATCTCGATGAAGTTGCGCACTTTGCGCTTGAGGCTGACATCTGTCACAAGGCCATGGTTGGTTTCAGGATCAAGTCGCGGCAAATTTCCGGCATCAGGATCGCCATTCGGGTTGCCATTGGCAACATCAAACAGCAGCACAAAATCATAACGGTTGGAAATCGCGGTCATTATTTGGTATCCTTTGTGGCTGAGGTTTCATCCGACTTCGGTTTGAAGAAATGATTGCGCTGGTGATAATATCCAACGCCAAACAGAGCTTGCTCTTCGGAAGACATGGACGCGGGAAACGGGTCTTCGCCGGGCTGCATGATGCCCATGATGTCAGCAATCTCGCGCTCAATCACCACGCGGTAACCGGGTTTGGCCTTGCCGAGTTTTGAAAGATGATTGATTGATCCTTTGTCAAGCAAGGCAAAGACCCGGCGCGGTTGGGCCGATGCCGTGCCATAAAATTTATCCTTTATTGTGGCATTCACCTTGTCACCAAGGGCTGCTCTTTGCGCCTGCTCATAGGCAGCAAATAATCGCCCCAGCAGATAGCCTTTATTTCTATTCTCGGTGTCGAGTGCCACGGGAACCTCCATTTTATAATTTCGGATGAGAACTGATTTGAGCATTGCAATGCGCAGCGCGTTGATGTCTTTGTCGGCTCGAATGCGCATTTGTACTGAGGACATTAAAGTGAGCGGATAGGGCCTGCCCGTGAGGATGGCGCGCATCCAATCACCAGCCAGTTTCGGAGGAACATTTTCACGCTTGCCGAGCACCGCCGTTTCAGCAAGGTACTTCCAAAATGGCGGAAAGCCTTCGCGCGGTTCAGGCTCAATCTGCATCTCTTTGACAAAGCGCTGATAATTTTCAGCGAGTGTTCCAAAATCACTTTCAAAGTAAAACCGAATGGAAATGCGTGCAGCGTTCGGGGCAAGGCCCAGGACATAAAAGCGAACGCCATCTGCCAGCCCAGGTGCAAAATCCTTGATTGGTAGCCCGCTGCGCATTTTAGCGAGAAGAGCGGCAACCTTTTTGTCTTCAATTGACTCATCAATGTCACTGAACCAACGGGCAAAGAACGACTCCGCCTCATCAGCTGCTTCAGCATCGGAAGCATCGGAAGCATCCGCCCAAAACACCGTCGAAGCATCGCCAAGTTGAACGCGGTTCTTACTGTCTTTTTCCAGAAACCGATTCAGTGCAGTTGTGTAAGCAAAAACGGCAGCTTCGGAGACGGGAGCGTTTTCGCCCTGTTCATGGCCATAGGATGTGAAGGCATCCAAGTTAAAAGACACGATGGAGGCACCGGAAGACTGCCCGCCCCAAACACCTTTGATGGAAGGGTGAAGCCGGCTAACGGGTGCATTTTCACCACTGACAAGGCAAGCCGCAAAACTCTTGTCGCCTTCGGATGATAGTTTTGCCCACAGGTTTTTGGCGCTTGGACGATCATGGATACGAATATTTTTCAGTCGTTCCGTTTCCAATGCAAAAACCACATTCTGGTCTCTCATGTCGTCCGGCCACAGGGTAGCAATGAAGTGTTCCGGCTTCCAATGGGTGAGGAATAGACTTAGAGCTTTAAGTCCCTCATCTTCTTCCCCAGCAAGAGCTTCTAAATGACGCTTAACGAAAGCAGCATGTTCGTCAGCCACTCGTTTTCCTTCACCCGCCGTTACGCCAAGCACATAGGAGGTTTTGTCCCACAGGAAATTGGAAGCAATGCCAACTGTGCGCTTGACGGCTTGTGGCACTTGCATAAGCGGTGCAGTTTTTTTGTTACCTATGCCAGTTCGCAAATCCGTTACATTGGCAACACTGCCGTCAGGATTCAGTGAAATAAGAAAACCAATCTTTTCAGATGAAAATCCGAAGGAAGGCTTTTCAGGCAACCGCTCATA
>JAYVXY010000058.1:0-2273 GCA_043784785.1 Aestuariivirga sp.
GCGATCAGATCATCGACCTGCGTGGTGACGGGGCGAATGATCACCGGCGGATCAATCAGGCCCGTGGGGCGAATGACTTGTTCGGCAAACACGCCGCCGGTCTGCCCCATCTCCCAGCCGCCGGGAGTAGCCGAAACAAACACGGTTTGCGGCCGCATCGCTTCCCATTCTTCAAAACGCAGCGGGCGATTATCAATGCAGGACGGCAGGCGGAAACCAAATTCCGCCAGCGTGGCCTTGCGGTTAAAGTCACCCTTGAACATGCCGCCAATCTGCGGAACCGTGACATGGCTTTCATCAAGAAACACCAGCGCATTATCCGGCAGATATTCAAACAAAGTCGGCGGTGGCTCGCCCGGTTTGCGGCCAGTAAGATAGCGCGAATAATTTTCAATGCCGGCACAGCTGCCCGTGGCCATCATCATTTCAATATCGAAGAGTGTGCGCTGCTCCAGTCGCTGCGATTCTAATATGCGGCCCGCCGCATTGAACTCAGCCAGCCTGATGCGCAGATCATTCTTGATGCGCGTAACCGCCTGTTCCAGCGTGGGCTTGGGCGTGACATAATGCGAATTGGAATAGACCTTGATGTTTTCAAGCTCGGCAGTCTTATGGCCGGTCAGCGGATCAAATTCCGATATGCCTTCGACCTCATCACCAAACAGTGAAACCCGCCAGGCGCGATCTTCAAAATGCGAGGGGAACAGTTCAATCGTGTCACCACGCACCCGGAATGTGCCGCGCACAAAATTCTGGTCATTGCGTTTGTAATGCAGCGCCACGAGATCGGCAATCAACCCGCGCTGCTCAATACGCTGGCCTTTCTTCACCGAGAAAGTCATCGCTGAATAAGTTTCCACATCGCCAATGCCATAGATGCAGGAAACCGAGGCGACCACGATCACATCATCACGCTCCAGCAACGCGCGCGTGGCCGAGTGGCGCATCCGGTCAATCTGTTCGTTGATGGCAGATTCTTTTTCGATGTAAGTATCAGTGCGCGCCACATAGGCTTCGGGCGTGTAATAATCGTAATAGGAGACGAAATATTCCACGGCACTGTTTGGAAAGAATTGCTGGAACTCGCCATAAAGCTGCGCCGCCAAAGTTTTGTTCGGTGCCATAATCAGGGCAGGGCGCTGCGTGGCCTCAATGATTTTCGCCACGGTGAAGGTTTTGCCGGAACCCGTGACCCCCAGCAGAACCTGATTGCGTTCATTCGCTTGAATGCCCGCCACCAGTTCCTTGATGGCGGTGGGTTGATCGCCTTTCGGCTCAAACTCCGAAACCACTTCAAGCCGCTTGCCACCTTCCGATTTTGGCGGCTTGGGCGGCTTGTAAGGCACATAGGCGGGGATAATCCCAATCTCGGGCCGCAAAGCCTCAAGGCCCGCGCGCGCAGACTCCGGCAGCTCATAACCTTCCAATGGCGGCTGTGGCGCCTCCGCGAATCCACCTTCTTGTCTTGAATGTCCCATAGCGCAGATATAGGGGGTGCCACCGTCAAGTGAAAGGGCGCTGCTGACAACTGCTGTCAGCACGATGCATCCGCTCTGCATAATCTGCATGGGCACAAGCAAGCGCAATTTTGCTCATGACATGCGTTGTATCCAATCTTATATGACGCATATCATCATTTTACGGCGGCAAGGGAACGGCAATGACTCACAATCTGAAATTCTTCATCGATGGCGCTTGGGTTGATCCCGTCACCCCTAAAACCATTGCAGTCATCAATCCTGCAACTGAAGAGGCCTTCACCCAGATTTCCTGCGGCAGTGCTGCTGATGTCGATAAGGCCGTGGCCGCCGCCCGCCGCGCCTTTCCAGCCTGGTCGCAATCGAGCCGTGATGATCGTTTGAATTTGCTGCGCCGCATCGTTGAACAGTTCAACAAACGTTATGATGAACTTGCCGAAGCCATGTCAGTCGAAATGGGTGCGCCCCTGCATTATGCCAAGTCGGACCAATCCTATTCCGGCCGCGCCCATCTTGAAAGCACGATCACAGCACTTGAAACCTTCGTGTTTGAAGAGCAACGCGGCACCACACGCATTGTGCGTGAAGGCATCGGTGTTGTCGGCCTGATTACACCGTGGAACTGGCCATTGAATCAGATCACGTCGCAAGTGGCTCCGGCTCTTGCTGCGGGTTGTACCATGATCTTGAAACCCAGCGAGATTGCGCCAATCAATGCGCTGATATTTGCTGAAATCATGGAAGCTGCAGGCACGCCCAAAGGTGTGTTCAATCTGGTGAATGGAGATGGCCCAT
>JAYVXY010000059.1:0-2272 GCA_043784785.1 Aestuariivirga sp.
GCCTCGACTTCTTCGCGGGTCTGTGCTGCGACCATCAGATGGAACGCGCCCGTCGCTATATAGAAGCCATCATATGGGTCGAATCGAACAGAAACGACAAACGGTGGCACAGCCTTTAAAACATGCCCATCGATTTCAAGGGTTTCAATTATTAATTCATTGTCATCGACTTCAATAATATCAACAATATTATTGAGTGATTTTAAAGATTTATCATCATTGATCACAGCCTCTCCGCGCACCTGAAGCCATTCTCGTGGGTTCTCTAGCAAAACAGGTTCGAAATCCTCGTTGTATGAGCAAAGCAACATTTTCTCGGTTGGCAATTGAAGTTTGAAAGTGCGAGCTTGAAAATCCAAACCGTCAAGCCTGCCAGTTACCAAACGTGGATGCATTTTAGACGGGAACAGATCAGAAATCATTAAAGCACAGCGGTCTACAGAAGTGCGTCCGTCCAATAATTTATGATGGCGATAGTCCTCTATGCTCACAACAAGGCCAGAACGCGCAGGGGGTTGCATTTTCTTCAGTTCATTAACCACCATTCTACGGATATCAGATGATGGAACAGCACGCCGCAGTGCCACAATGTTGCCGGTTTCAATGGCATCC
This sequence comes from Aestuariivirga sp., assembly GCA_043784785.1. Taxonomy (GTDB): domain Bacteria; phylum Pseudomonadota; class Alphaproteobacteria; order Rhizobiales; family Aestuariivirgaceae; genus Aestuariivirga. Next base: position 613 of record JAYVXY010000059.1, read on the forward strand.
ATAACGGCCAGATGTTGTTCAGTCACACGACTCACGTCCTGCGCGTCGAAAAGCTGCGACGCAACGTTACCAATTTTATAGGGCATATCGTAACTGCCATCCTGCGGGATGCCAAAGATAACCGCATATTTGCGATCCCTGTCAAAGCTGATCTTAAGTCGCTGTTTCAACTCTTGGCCTTCGTGGGCCATCGCAAGAAGTTGTATCGTGCGTTGCAACGACTTGATAGCTTGAACCAGCGCCACAGCGGGTACCGTATGCCCTTTGGTTCCTTCACCTTCAAAATGGAGGTGGAATATGGGAGAAGTGATGTCTGCGGTCATGATTCCACTTTATGGGAGCTAAACGCAATTTCTCTGCACTCGTATGAACCTCAATGCCCATCATTGTGTCAACCGGTCAATTTACCGCTTCTCGATCTGCTCGGCCCGCGCCGCCACATGCAGCCGCTCGGGATTGCCGAGGCGCCTGTCGAGATAGGCGCCGACTTCGGCGTTCAGCTCATCGACGCAATTTTCGAAAAAATGATTGGCACCGGGGACGACGGCATGTTCGATGACAATGCCCCTCTGGGTTTTCAGTTTCTCGATCAGCGCCGTCACTTCTTTCAGGGGCGCAACCCGGTCTTGGTCGCCATGCACGAACAGGCCCGACGATGGGCAAGGTGCCAGAAACGAGAAGTCGAACCGGTTGGCGGGCGGGGCGATGGAGATGAAGCCTTCGATTTCCGGCCGGCGCATCAGCAATTGCATGCCTATCCACGAGCCAAACGACACGCCGGCAATCCAGCAGGATTTGGCTTCGGGGTTGATCGACTGGGCCCAGTCCAAAGCTGCTGCCGCATCCGACAATTCGCCCGAGCCATGGTCGAATGCGCCCTGGCTGCGCCCGACGCCGCGAAAATTGAAACGCAGGACCGAAAAGCCGCGCTCGGCAAAAGCGTAATACAGGTTGTAGACGATCTGGTTGTTCATCGTGCCGCCAAATTGCGGATGCGGATGAAGAATGATCGCAATCGGCGCATTGCGTGTCTTGGAGGGATGAAAGCGGCCCTCAAGGCGACCGGCTGGGCCGGTGAAAATGACTTCGGGCATTTTTTCTCCAAAATTCTGGCAGGGCAGGGCAGGCGCATATGGCAAAACATCCGGTTTGCGATCAGGCACCTTGACTCATATAGCCCTTCGCTCCACATTCTGTTAGAATAGTTCTAACACAATATGCAAGGCGGACGGCTGATTGCAACAGCCGCCGGTTCTAGCACGCGGCACGGGTTGCAATGCAAGGGTTTTGGTGGCGTCGCCGGACTCTGCATCTGCATTGGTCAGCCATAATGAGCATTACAGCAAACCATGCAAAACAAGCGGACTTATCTCGATTTCAATGCCAGCGCGCCGTTGCGCCCTTGCGCGCGCGCGGCCATGCTGGCGGCGATGGAAAATGCCGGAAATCCGTCGTCGATCCATGGCGAGGGACGGCGCGCGCGGGCCGCGATCGAAGCTGCGCGGCTGAATGTTGCGGCATTGGCAGGCGTGGCCGCTGCGCAGGTCGTATTCACGTCGGGTGGCACCGAGGCCGCCAATATGGCGCTGGTGCCGGATGTGGTTTTGGCGAATCATCTGAATCACTTCGACGTGCTGCTTGTCAGCGCGGGCGAGCATGC
>JAYVXY010000060.1:0-2262 GCA_043784785.1 Aestuariivirga sp.
ACTTGCGGGACAGCAACCAACGGGCTTTGTCTGTGCCAGTGGTTGATTGACGTTTGCAGAGTCTTAAGCTCATTCAATGCCGTTCTGGGTTTCATGCCGCGTTCCTTGACATACTTCCGGCAATTGGCTCCCGTGATTTCAGACAGCATCTTGCCGCCCCAAAATGGCTCAAGAGCCTTCAAGTGATATTTCGCCGTGGCAATCGTGCCAGCGCCTAATTCCAAATCCGGCATTTCAGTTAAGTAAAGCATCATGACGTCCGCGCATGAGATTGCAGCGAGATCACGTTGAGTGGTGTTTGGCCTGTACGTTTCCGCAATGTAGGTCGCAAGGGCTTTGCTGGCCCCTTCAACATCGTTTTCAGTGCATCCCGTGCTGCGCTGTTTTGCGCCGTCGATGATGAGCCAGAATGCGGCTCGGCCTTTTGGGCGCTTGAGATACAGGCGGGCGGGCTGGCGAGGATTTGGCATTTTCGCTCCATGTCCTTGATGGCGGGTTCAGTAACGTAATCCTTGCCCGCAATACGAATTAACGCAAGGTTGCCTTTACGCGCCTCAGTGCGTAGGCTTGACACTGGTATGCCAAAAACAATGCCGCCCTTTGTCATTCGCTGCATGGTCATGTCAGCGCTCGCTTCACGTCAACCTGGCTGAATTTTGCGGGCGCGTTGGTCAATCTACTTCTCCCTCTATGTCGTAGGCGTTAGGCATCATTATTCCTGTGATGTGTTAATGCTGGAAAACCTTGCTTTTCAAATCGCTGGTAAACAGTTTCGTCCGGCCCGATCTGCATGTAAGGCAAAAACACTTGTGGAAGTGTGGCAAGGTCGGCTTCGATGATAGCGATCTGCGCTTCAACCCAATCTTTGATGATGCGCCACGCAATCCGTGCGGCCTGTTCTTTGGTCTTTGAACTTCGCGGAATTTTTGCATCGCGCGCCATCGCTGCAAACACGCCATCGATATTTGCAGGCAATTGAAACGCGTGATCACCATGGGCGGTTTTGATTTTGAAAGATAGACGCACGATAACGCTATCCTCAAATTCGGCCATGACGGCGCTGGCCTTGGCTTTCACCAAGATTGCTTGAATTTCCATAACGGTTTTTTCAGCGGATATTTGCGTGGTGTAATTAAGGATTGCCATTGCAAATCTCCTTCATGTGCCAGCGCTTTTTACCATGCTCACGGCCCCACACTTTTTGCATCGTGCATGTTGTTCCGAGTCCGCGTGTTTTCATATCCGCAATGCGCTGGGCTTCCGCTGATTTATCCACAGGGCTTTGCTCAACAATCTGCACCTGCTGGCAGCTTTGATATGCGGTTGTTCCGCCGTGACTTCCAACAATGATTGCAGCAGCGCAGATAAGAGTGATCATGGTTTGGCCTCATTGAGTTCGCCAACAGCCACAGCGCTGCGGGGCCAGATTAAAGACACAATCACATAACGCCCATGAGTGGCTCCGGTGGCGAGGGAATGGGTCAATCCGCGACCCTCCTTGCCATTTCAGCAAATGGGTCAAACTCACGTGAGTTTCGGAACTCAAATGTTCCAGCGGGCAGCGATATCCCACCATGAGGGTTGGCCGCGTCCTGAATCAACTGTTGCGGCTCATCCAGAATAGCATAGAAGATTTGCATTCCAGCCGGAACGTCACTAATGCGCTCCATCACTTCTCCGCCGGTCAAAAAGTGATGGTGGCCACTTTCACTGTGCGCAATGACAAATCCATTCTGGCCCTTTGGATGTGGTTTCGTTTTGACATTGGAGGGGATTGAATCAATCTGGATGATGAGGCATTCGCCCTGCTGGCCGATAACTTTCTTCATGGTTTTAGTTCTCCTGTTAAGTTCTGGTTTGGGGGTGCTGATACTCGGACACTGGATCACCAACCCGCCATGCCTGAGCCGCAAGTGCGGTTCTGATTGGCAAGTTGTCGATTTCGGAAATGCGGGGGACGCCTTCACAGATGATCCCGTTTCTTGGGCATTTGGCTTTTAGAAACAGGCCGGGTTCGGGCAATCCAGGCAGCGTCAATTCAATCAACTGGCCTATGTCATCATTACCGCTGTCGTCAATAGTTTTCGCCTTAAGGACAGAAAGCATTCTTGGCCAGCCGATCATTGCCGCTCCTGCGGCTCTCTGTTCAGTGTTAGTGGCCTTTAATATTTCAGAAGGATCAATGGTTTTTTGGTTCTCAACCCATTCGGTTGGGACGTGAATGCCGTGCCACGCGCAGAACCCATATCCATCGGCATATTC
>JAYVXY010000061.1:0-22239 GCA_043784785.1 Aestuariivirga sp.
CATGGCCGCGTTTCTGTTTACGCTTGATGGCCAAACGGTCACTGCCGCCCGCATCGCTTATGGCGGCATGGCGGCCACGCCAAAGCGTGCTTTAAAAACCGAAGCAGCGCTCATTGGCAAAACGCTGCAACAGGCCCTTGCCGTTTCACTTGATGATTATGCGCCCATCGCTGATATGCGCGCCAGTGCTGAATATCGCTCCACTGTCGCCAATGCCTTGCTGCACAAAGCGCTGATGGAAGCTGCGGGTACTGAAAATACGCGGGTGCTGTCATGACGCTGGCAACCATCGGCAAGGCCATCGCCCACGACAGTGCGGAACTGCATGTACAGGGCAACGCCACTTACATCGACGACATTCGCGAACCTGATGGAACGGTTCATGTTGCGCCCGGCTATTCACGTGAAGGTGCGCGCGGCAAAATCACCAAGCTTGATCTCACAGCCGTGCGTAGTGCCCAAGGTGTGATTGCAGTTTTCACCGCCGCCGATATCCCCCGTAAAAATGATTGCAGCCCTGCGGCGGGTGACGATCCGATTTTAGCGGACGGTGAAATTCAATTTCATGGCCAGGTGATTTTCGCTGTTGTCGCCGAAACCCGCGATCAGGCCCGGCGTGCTGCTTTGCTGGCGAAAATCGAAATCGCACAAGAAAAGCCCGCCGTCACGGTGCAAGACGCTTTGAAAGAGGCAAAGCCGGATTTGTTGTCACCTTATGCATTCAAAAAAGGCGCGGTGGCCAAACTCCTAAAGTCGGCGCCACAAAAAATCTCTGGCAATTTTGCAATCGGTGGCCAAGAACATTTTTATCTTGAGGGCCAAGTTGCTCTGGCTATCCCGGGCGAGCAAGGCACCATGCTGGTGCATTCTTCAACCCAGCACCCCACAGAAATTCAACATTGTGTGGCCGCCATGCTGGGCGTGGATGATGCAAAAATCACGGCCGAATGCCGCCGCATGGGTGGCGGATTTGGCGGCAAGGAATCTCAGGCCTCGCAATGGGCAGCACTCGCAGCGCTCGCCTCGTTTAAAACCGGCAGGCCAGCGAAATGCCGCCTGGACCGCGATGATGACATGATCATGACTGGCAAGCGCCATGATTTTCAAGTGGTCTATCATGCAAGCTTCGATAAAACCGCGCGCATTTCTGCTGTTGATGTCAATCTTATGGCCCGCTGCGGTTATTCGGCTGATTTAAGCAACGCGATTTGCGACCGCGCCATGTTCCATGCCGATAATGCATACTTCTACCCGGCGTTTCATATCGCCACGCGCCGCTTGAAAACCAACACGGTTTCAAACACCGCCTTTCGTGGTTTCGGTGGCCCGCAAGGCATGTTGTTTGCCGAACAGATGATGCAGGCCATCGCCATTCAAACCGGCATGGATGCGCTCGATGTGCGCAAGCGCAATCTTTATGGCAAAGGCCGCGATGTCACACCCTATGGCCAAAAACTGCGCGATAACATCACCGCTGATGTGATCGAGCAACTCGAAAAAACATCATCCTATGCCAAGCGCCGCAAAGATATTGATGCTTATAACAAAAATGGCCGCGTTCTAAAAAAGGGCCTGGCCCTTACGCCGGTCAAATTCGGCATCTCATTTACCTTCACGCAAATGAACCAAGCGGGTGCCTTGGTGCATGTTTATGCCGATGGCTCGGTGCATCTCAATCATGGCGGCACCGAGATGGGCCAAGGGCTTTATCAAAAAGTGGCGCAAGTGGTTGCTGAGGTTTTTGGCATCGCTCTTGAACATGTGGCCATTACGGCCACAACCACAGGCAAAGTGCCCAATACATCGCCCACCGCTGCATCCTCTGGCTCTGATCTCAATGGCATGGCGGCGCGCAATGCAGCGCTCGTTATTAAAGACTGCATGGCCGCCCACGCTGCAGAAATCTGGAAAGTCGCGAAAGCAAAAATCATTTTCGCAAATGGCATGGTGAAGGCCGGGCGCAAATCCATGAGCTTTGCTGATCTGGCTAAAACCACCAAGGAAGCGCGCATTTCGCTTTCCTCCACCGGCTTTTACGCAACCCCGGAAATCCATTGGGACAGGCCTACTGGCCAAGGCATGCCGTTTTACTATTTTGCCTATGGTGCCTCGTGTTCCGAAGTGTTGATCGATACAATGACAGGCGAGATGAAAGTCACGCGGGTTGATATCTTGCATGATGTTGGCCATTCGCTGAACCCGGCCATTGATATCGGCCAGATCGAAGGTGGCTTTGTGCAGGGCATGGGCTGGCTGACAACTGAGGAATTGGTTTTCGACGACAAGGGCCGCCTGCGCACTCACGCTCCGTCAACCTACAAAATCCCCTGCGCCTCGGATGTGCCGGAAGATTTTCGCGTGGCGCTTTATAAAAGCAAAGGCAATGTGATGGATACGATCTATCGCTCAAAAGCCGTTGGCGAACCGCCCTTGATGTTGCCGATTTCTGTTTGGTGTGCGGTGATGGATGCGGTGGCTAGCATCAAGCCCGGTGTTGTGCCCAAGCTGAATGCACCTGCAACACCTGAAAACATTTTGCGCGCGGTGCAGAGCCTATGAACCATTGGGCAAAAATCATTGACGTGATTGAGCATCAAGGCACATGTGTTTTGGTCACTATCATCAATGCCGAAGGTTCCACCCCGCGTGAGGCTGGCGCTTGGATGATCGTCACACCGGCGGGCTATCATGGCTCCATCGGCGGTGGCACATTGGAATGGCACGCCATGGCCGAGGCCCAGGCCCTGCTGGGCAAACCTGCAACTTATAAATTCATCCGCAAACATCTGGGGCCTGATCTGGGTCAATGCTGCGGCGGCCGTGTTGATTTGCGCGTTGAAAGCTTTGATCGCGGCTCTCTGCCCTCTCTTCAGGCAAAATCTGATCAGCACCAAGATGATCTGCGTCATATTCATCTTTGGGGTGCCGGGCATGTGGGCCGCTCGCTGGTCATGGCCCTGGCCCCTTTGCCATTTCGCATTTCGTGGTGGGATGCAAGGCCTCAAGCCTTTCCCGCTGCCATCCCTCAAAATGTAACCTGTCGCATCGGTGTTCCACAAGACATGGAAGACGATGCTTTCATATTGGTCATGAGCCACAGCCATGCGTTGGATTTCGAAATAATTGATGTGGCCCTGCGCAATCCAAGCTTTGAGTTTGTTGGCCTGATCGGCAGCCAAACCAAGGCCACACGCTTCCTCAAGCGATTGCGCGAGGCGGGCCATGATGATGGGGCGCTTGCGCGCCTCGCCTGCCCGATTGGCGTTTCGGCCTTAAAGTCCAAACTCCCTGCGGCAATTGCGGCCTGTGTCACTGTCCAACTTTTGGAGCAAGATGAGAAAATGCGTAACGTCCGCACCCCCATTGCCGTCATTCCCGCGAAAGCGGGAATGACGGTTTATTGAGGGCCTGTAAATAATGGATCCATTTCTCGCCGAGTGGCTGAACATTTTGGTGCGCTGGGGCCATCTGCTCGCAGGCATCTCATGGATCGGCACATCATTTTATTTTGTGGCGCTTGATCTGTCATTGCGCAAAGCCGATGCAATGCCGGCGGGCGTTGCAGGCGAAGCCTGGGAGGTGCATGGCGGCGGCTTTTATCATGTGCGCAAATATCTTTCTGCCCCGGCAGAACTGCCGCCGCATTTGATCTGGTTTAAGTGGGAGGCCTATCTCACCTGGATCACCGGATTTGCGCTGCTCATCATCCAATATTACATCGCCGCTGATGTTTATCTGATTGATCCCAGTGTCCTGATGCTTAATTCCTGGCAAGCGATTGGAATTTCCGTTGCTTCGTTGCTTGCAGGATGGATTATTTATGATGCGCTGTGCCGCTCATCCATTGGCAAAAACACGGCATGGCTGGCAATTTGTGTTTATGTATTGATCGTGGCTGCCGCCTATTTCTTCGCGCATGTGTTCTCTGGCCGCGGCGCATTTATTCATGTTGGCGCTTTTGTGGGAACCATGATGGCGGCCAATGTGTTTGCAGTGATCATCCCCAATCAACGAAAGATCACCGCGTCGCTGCTCAAAGGTGAAAAGCCCGATCCGAAATATGGCATCATCGGCAAACAGCGCTCGACCCACAACACCTATCTCACGCTTCCTGTCCTCTTCATGATGACCAGCAATCATTATGCCATCATCACCGGCCATCCACAGGCTTGGGCGATTGTAGGTTTGATTGTTTTGATCGGTGGCCTCGCCCGGCATTTTCTGCTGCGCCATGAAGTTGGTGACGACATGGCTGAGATTGCGTGGACCATTCCAATCATGGGGCTTTGTCTTGCTGGTGTGGTGATGCTCACCCAACCGCAAACAATTGTCTATACTGGCCCCAAGGTCAGTGACGCAGAAGCGCTCAGCATCGTGCAAAATCGCTGCACCGCCTGTCATTCGGCCAATCCAACCGACGATAAAATCAAACAAGCACCCAAAAACATCATGTTCTCCAGCATTGATGACATGAAAAAATATGCCAAGCAGATTGAGGCGCAAGCGGTGCGCAACGCCACCATGCCCATGGCCAATAAAACCCATATGTTGCCCGAAGAACGCGCCAAACTCGGCGCCTGGATTGCCGCACAATGATTACTCTCGCCGAAGTCAACACATTGAGCGAAGCTGAATTTGAAAAACAATTTGGCGACGTGGCCGAACATTCGCCTTGGGTCGCATTTGAGGCCGAACAAGATCGACCCTATGAAACCATAGCCGATATGCGCAGCTCGTTTGTTGATGCGGTTTCAGATGCTGATCAGGACATGCAGCTGGCGCTGTTACGCGCGCATCCCGATCTGGCCACAAAGGCCAAACTCACAACTGATTCAACCAGTGAACAAAAGGGCGCTGGTCTCGATACTTTGACTGCTGATGAGTTTGCAAAATTCACGCAGCTGAATGAGGCCTACAAAACCCGTAATGGTTTTCCTTTCATCTTTGCTGTGAAGGGAGCTACCAAACACCAAATTTTGGCGGCCTTTGAACAGCGCATCAAAAACCCAAAGGAACTCGAATTTCAAACTGCCATTTTGCAAGTCTGCCGCATCATCAGCTTTCGTTTGGAAGCGATGGTTAGCCCATGACCAAACTTCTGCTGGGCCAAATTGTTGCTTTCGGTGATGAACCAACCGACATCACCCACGAAACCCGTGGTGCAATCGTGATTGGTGATGATGGCCGCATTTTATGGCGCGGGCCATTGCCGCTTTTGCCGCGCGCCTTTGATCTCATCCCACGCGAAGATTATGGTGAAGCCTTGTTGATGGCGGGCTTTATTGATGCCCATATTCATTTCCCCCAATATCGCATGTTGGCTGCCGCTGCGAAGGATCTGCTCGACTGGCTGTCGCGCTATACATTCCCCGAAGAAGCGCTTTATGCGGATCAAGACCATGCTGAAAAGGCAGCACAAATTTTCTTGTCTATGCTCTATCGCAGCGGAACCACAGCGGCCATGGCCTTTTGCTCATCACACAAAACCTGCACTGAAGCCCTGTTTGATGCGGCCCATAAAAACAATATGGCATTGATCACGGGCAAGACGCTGATGGACCGCAACGCTATTCCCGCTGTGCAAGATAATGTCGAACAAGGTGCTCTCGATACGCTTGCCCTGCATGAAAAATATCATAACCAAGGTCGTCTGCGCCATGCGGTGTCCCCGCGCTTTGCCATCACCTCAAGCGAGGCGCAGCTCAAATCCTCTGCTGAACTTTTGCAAGCCTGCAAAGGCGCATTGATGCAGACTCATATTTCGGAAAGTATTGCCGAAATCGCCTGGATCAAAACCCTATTTCCAAATGACCGTGACTACACTGCCGTTTATGAGCGCTTTGGCTTGCTCACAGATCGCAGCTTGTTTGCCCATGGCATTCATCTTTCCGAGAGCGAAGCGCAGCGCCTGCATGATGCAGGTTCAACTATCATGCATTGCCCCACATCGAATAATTTCTTAGGTTCCGGCCTGATGTCGATGAACCATTTGCTTAAAACTGATCGGCCCGTTCAGCTTGGCCTTGCAACTGATGTGGGCGGCGGCACCAGCTATTCGATGCTGCAAACTTTGGGTGAAACTTATAAGGTACAAATGCTGACCGGTCGCAAATTGAAAGCGGCAGAACTTTTTCACATGGCCACGTTCGGCAATGCCAAGCGCCTCAGAATCGAGAGCGAAACGGGAAGTCTGGCAATCGGAAAATTCGCCGATATTATTGTGCTTGATCCATGCGCCACGCCGATCATGGCGGCGCGTCATGGGCTTTCCAATTCAATCGAAGATGTGCTGTTCGCGCTGGCACTGCTGGGTGATGATCGTGCCGTCAAAGCCACTTATGTTGCGGGCCAGAAACTTCATGGAGCGTGAGCCATCATGCTGACCATGCCGAAACCAGACGCAAGCGTTCTCGCCAGACGTCACGAGATCGCCGCTGATTTGCGAAAGATCGTTCCCGGCGAAGGTGTTATTGATCTGCCACGGCAAATGCGCGTGTATGAGTCGGATGGCCTCACAGCCTATGCCCAAATGCCGATGATTGTGGTGCTGCCTGAAACTGTCGAACAGGTTTCAGCGGTTCTGTCTTATGCCCATGCCAATAACATCAAAGTCGTTCCGCGCGGTGCTGGCACATCGCTTTCGGGCGGGGCCCTGCCGCTTGAAGATGGCATTCTTTTAGGCCTCGCCAAGTTCAACCGCATAATTGATATTGATTATGAAAATCGCTGCGTCGTGGTGCAGCCCGGTGTCACTAATCTTGGCATTACCAAGGCCGTGGAGCATAGGGGCTTTTATTACGCGCCCGATCCATCGTCGCAAATTGCCTGCACCATTGGTGGCAATGTGGCGGAAAATTCAGGCGGCGTGCATTGTCTCAAATATGGCCTCACCGCCAATAATGTTTTGGGGCTAGAGATGGTGTTGATCACAGGCGAAATCATTCGCCTCGGTGGCAAGCACCTCGATTCTGAAGGATATGATCTGCTGGGCCTGATGACAGGATCTGAAGGCTTGCTTGGTGTGGTCACCGAAGTCACAGTGCGGATTTTGCAAAAGCCAGAAACGGCGCGCGCCGTGCTGGTTGGTTTTCCGTCTAATGAAACTGCGGGCCAATGTGTCGCCGATATTATCTCCGCAGGGATTATTCCGGGCGGCATGGAGATGATGGATAAGCCCGCCATTCACGTGGTGGAAGAATTTGTGCATGCGGGCTATCCGCTCGATGTCGAAGCCTTGCTGATTGTTGAACTTGATGGCCCGCAAGTCGAGGTCGATCACCTGATCGAACGCGTATCGACAATTGCCCGCAAAAACAAATCCAAAACTTTGCGCATTTCAAATTCGGAAGACGAGCGTGCCTTGTTCTGGGCTGGCCGTAAGGCGGCGTTTCCAGCGGTGGGCCGTATCTCACCAGATTATATGTGCATGGACGGCACCATCCCGCGCAAGAAACTACCGGAAGTTTTGAGTGGCATGGCCAAGCTTTCCAAAAAATATGATCTCGCCGTGGCCAATGTATTTCATGCTGGTGATGGCAATCTGCATCCGCTGATTTTGTTTGATGCGAACAAGGAAGGTGAGCTTGATCGTGCCGAACAATTCGGTGCCGATATTTTGCGTCTTTGCGTCAAAGTCGGTGGCGTGCTCACGGGTGAACATGGTGTGGGCGTTGAAAAGCGCGATCTCATGCCGGAGATGTTTTCGAGCGTTGATCTTGATCAGCAACTGCGCCTCAAATGTGCCTTCGATGATCGCGGGCTTTTGAACCCAGGCAAAGTCTTTCCGCAATTGCACGCTTGCGCCGAAATGGGCCGCGTGATCGTCCACGCTGGCAAACTGGCCCATCCCGATATTCCAAGGTTTTGATGATGAAACTTGTTCGTCGTCCCTATTTTTTTTATCCGTCATTCCAGCGAAGGCTGGGATCCAGCTTAGCGAGCTACGGAATTTTTGAAGAAAGCGGGATTCCAGCTTTCGCTGGAATGACGGGATTTGGAGGGTCTTATTAATATGAAGCCCCGCACCGCAGCACAGCTCGCCGAATTCGTCCGCGAAGCGACTACGCCCTTCGAAATCATCGGCACAGGCACAAAGCGCTGTATTGGTTATTCCGCATACGGAACAATATTTGAAATGTCGGCATTCAATTCCATACTTGCTTACGAACCCGAAGAGCTGATCCTTGACGTAGGCGCAGGTGCCAGACTTTCCGACATCGAAAAACTGCTCAACACATCCAACCAACATTTCGCGTTTGAACCACCGGATTACTCTAAACTGTTGGGCTCGAAACATTCCGGCACCATTGGCGGCATGGTGGCTTGCAACTTGTCTGGCCCGCGCCGTTTGAAGGCGGGCGCGATGCGTGACCATATTCTGGGGGTCAATGCTGTTTCAGGCCGTGGCGAGATTTTCAAGGCAGGTGCTCGCGTTGTCAAAAATGTGACCGGCTATGATGTGCCAAAACTGATGGCGGGGTCTTATGGCACGCTGGCGGCTTTCACCTCTGTCATCATCAAGGTGTTGCCAAAGCCTGAGGCGCAGGAAACGCTGCTCTTGCGTGGGTTGGATGATGCACAGGCCGTGCAAGCAATGAGCGTTGCCATGCAATCATCATGCGAAGTTTCCGCTGCCGCTCATCTTCCAAACCAAGGTACTTATTTGCGGCTTGAGGGCATCAAGCCCTCCATCGCCTATCGTCGTGACAAGCTGGTGAAACTGTTGAGTGGTAAAATCGAAATTTTGGATCAAGAGTCAGCCGAACTCTGGCGCGGCATTCGTGATGTGTTGCCTCTGGCTGATAATTTCACGCGCGATGTGTGGCGCATTTCGGTTGCGCCATCTGATGCCCCACAAGTGATTGCCAAGCTCAATCTCGATAAGCGCTATTATTTCGATTGGGCCGGTGGATTGATTTGGTTGGATGTGCCAGCCGAAACCGATGGCAAAACCATTCGCAGCAGCTTCAGCAATGGACACGCCACTTTGGTTCGAAGCACTCAGAGGCAAAACCAGGAAATTTTTCAACCGCAAGCGCCAGCCTTGGCCGCCCTGTCGCAACGCGTGAAAAACGCGTTCGATCCCAAAAATATTTTCAATCCCGGTCGCATGTATAGAGCCAGCTAATGCAAACCCATTTCACAGATTTCCAGTTGCGCGATCCACACATCGCTGATGCCAATGGCATTTTGCGCAAATGTGTGCATTGCGGGTTTTGCACGGCCACCTGCCCCACCTATGTCTTGGGCGGTGATGAGTTGGATAGCCCGCGCGGGCGGATTTATCTGATCAAGAACATGCTGGAAAAGGGTGAGGCGGCCACGCCTGAAACCGTAAAGCATATTGATCGATGCTTATCTTGTAATGCCTGCATGACCACCTGCCCCTCAGGCGTGAATTATATGCATCTCGTTGATCATGCCCGCGCCCATATTGAAGAAACTTTCAAGCGCCCGCTGATTGAGCGTCTGCAACGGGCCGTGCTGGCCTTTGTCATGCCCCGCCCAAAGCTGTTTCGGCTGGCGCTCATCTCGGCAAAACTGGCATCACCCTTGCGTCCATTGCTGCAGGCGCTGGGTGCCAAACGTTTCGCCGCCATGCTCGGCATTCTGCCAAAGCAACTTCAGGCTCCCATGAAAATGGGCCAGCCCGGCACCTATCCGGCGATAGGCCAAACAAAAGGCCGCGTGGCCTTGCTCATGGGCTGTGTGCAAAGCGTTCTTGATCCGGGCATCAATGCCGCAACCATTCGCCTGCTCAACCGGCTTGGCTATGAAATCGTCGTGACAACGGGCGAGGCCTGCTGCGGCTCAATCACGCACCATATGGGCAAAGAGGTTGATGCACTTGCCCGCGCCAAGCGCATGATTGATCGATGGATAGAAGCCAAAGTCGAATATATCATCATCACCACATCCGGCTGCGGCGTTACCATCAAAGATTATGGCCACATGCTGCGGCTGGATGAGGCCTATGCCGATAAAGCAAAAGTGATCAGCGCCAAAGCCCGCGATATTTCTGAGTTCTTGGGCCAACTTGATCTTCCGCCCGCTCGGATGTCATTGCGCGTGGCCTATCACAGTGCTTGCACGTTGCAGCACGGCCAACAGATCAAAACGCAACCGCAAGCTTTGCTCAAGCGCGCCGGATTTGATGTTATCGAGGTGCCAGAGGGCCATCTCTGCTGTGGCTCGGCTGGCACCTATAATATGATGCAACCTGAAATTGCTGGCAAATTGCGAGATCGCAAGATCGCCAATATCACCTCCACTAAGCCGCAATTGATCGCCACCGGAAATATCGGCTGCATCAATCAAATTGCTGGCGCAACGGCAATTCCCATCCTCCACACAGTCGAGCTTCTGGATTGGGCTTATGGCGGGCCAAAACCTGAAAAAATCTAAACGCTGACATGAATCCAGTGCAGCTGGCGGCGTGGTACCAAGCGCACAAGACCATTGCCAGTTTGTCACTGTCTTGTCATAATATCGTTAGATACCGCTTAGAAGCTGAGCCTATCAGCCGGTATTTTAATGGGTCACTGGGTGCTTTGCATGGCGCAGGGCGCAACATGGAGGAGAGTATTAGATGACAAAATTTAATGAAACAAAGGCCACATTGGCCGCAGCGCAAATGTCGCGCCGCAGCGTTTTGAAGGCAGCAACTGCAATTGGTGCTGTTGGTTTTGCTTCCCCGATTTTCGTGAAGAATGCCTTCTCGTCTTCGGGCGAACTCAACCACATGGGTTGGGCTGGATATGATGGGTATAAGGTTTCGATCGATGCTTTTACCAAGAAAACCGGCATCAAGGTGAACCTGACTGAACAACCCGACAATGACACGATTTTCGCTCAAGCCAAGCTTGCTGCGCAAACCGGCGCATTTGACACAATCGAACCAACTGTTGATCGCACCTTGTCTTATGTTGAAAATGATCTGGTTCAGGCCTGGGATGAAAAGAAAGTCAACTTGGCCAATTATCTGCCAGGCATGGTCGATGGTAAAGCCGGTGAAATGGCCGTCATCAAGGGTGGCCGTTATTTCGTTCCAGCCGTTTGGGGAACAGAAGCACTCGTCTTCAACAAAGAAAAAATGCCATTGGAATATGGCAAGGCCAGCCTGGCTGATCTTTGGGGTGATAACCTCGAAGGCAAAGTCACGGTTCGTGCTCACTCTGCCTTGGCTTCACTTGGCCGCGTTCTGGATGCTGCTGGCAAACTGCCAAAGCCATTCATGGACAGCTACAAAGATGACGCTGTGATGAAGGAAGTCTGGGATGTGATCCTCAAGGAAGCTCTTTCCAAGAAGAAGAACATCGCTCAATTCTGGAAGGGCGAAAATGAAGCTCAAGCTGCCTTCCGCACCAATGGCTGCGTGATTGGTCAGTGCTGGGATTCAACCGGCTTCAACATGGGCAAAGAAGGCCCATATGGCTATATCGCTCCAAAAGAAGGTGCGATCGCATGGAACCAAGGTTACATGATGATGAAGAACGCCAAGAACACCGAGCAAGCATATGAATGGCTGAATTTCCAGAACACTCCAGAAGGTGGTGCAGCCATGTCTACAGTTTATTCTGCCAACCCAGTTGGCAAAGGCGCTGTTGACCTGCTCGATCCTAAGGTTGCTGCATTCTATAATGCCGCATTCCCTGGCGATGCTTTGACCAAGCTCTGGTGGTGGCCAGTTCAATCCAGCGCCTTCTTGAAATTGCGCGCTGAATATGCAGATAAGTTCATCGCTGGCTAATAGTTAGGCAACAAAACGTAAAACGATGGGTGGAAACGCCCATCGTTTTCTGCTTTTATAGATCAGGGTTAAGGCCAAAAACAAAAATAAGGCCGGGGTGAGGAACATGAGCGAAGACGTAACACTATCCAATATTTCCATGGATTTCGGCAAGTTTCGCGCCGTTGATCATGTTGACATCACCATCAAGGCTGGTGAATTTTTCTCCTTTTTAGGCCCATCGGGTTGCGGCAAAACCACCATCCTGCGTTTGATTTCAGGTTTCATGGATCCGACCGAAGGCAAAGTGTTGATCGGTGGCAAGGATATGGCGGGCACACGGCCCAATGAGCGCCCCACCGCCTTGATCTTCCAAAATCTCGCACTCTTCCCATTGATGCCCATCTGGGAAAACATCGCCTTTGGCTTGGAAGTACGTGGTGTTGATAAAGCCACCCGCCGCGCCAAAGCTGAGGAATTATTGAAACTGGTTGATCTGCATGATTCAGCCGATAAAAAAGTCAGCCAACTTTCAGGTGGCCAAAAACAGCGTGTGGCCATTGCCCGCGCTCTGGCGGTTGAGCCCAAGGTAATGTTGCTGGACGAGCCTTTATCCGCGCTCGATCTCAAACTGCGCCAGCATATGCGTGCCGAGCTTCGCGCCATTCAAAAGCGCACCGGCGTCACATTTATCTATATCACCCATGATCAAGGCGAAGCGCTCGCTATGTCGGATCGTGTGGGCGTTATGAGTCAGGGCGTGCTGCAACAAGTTACCACACCCAACGATATCTATAACAATCCGGCCAATGGCTTTGTTGCATCGTTTGTTGGCGAAAATAACATTTTTGATGGCAAGATCAAATCTATCAAAGGAAACATTGCGGCGTTTGAAACCGGCCTTGGTGTATTCGAAGCTAAGCTCGGCCCGGGTGTCGAAAAGGGAACAGAGGTTCGTCTCTATGTGCGGCCTGAACATTGCACACTTTCAAAAACGCCATCAAAATCCAGCAACAGCATTCCGGTTGAAGTGACTGATGCAGCATTTGAAGGCAATTTCATCAATGTGTTTTTGCACGATAGCGCTGGCCACACCCATATGGCGCAGGTGCAGAATGATCCAAATTCTCCGCCGCCGCAGCGTGGTTCAAAGGTTCATATGAATTTCGATGGTGATGACAGCTTGTTGCTGGTTCACGCCAAAACCCGCGGTTGATGGAGGTCTGTTAAAATGACCGAGCTTATCCGCCGATATGGTTCCTCGCTCACCGTTTTGATGGCGCTGTTCACGGCCTTCTGGCTGTTGATCTTGGTGTTAATTCCGAATTTCGTGTTGTTTGAATATTCTTTCCGGCCCTATTTGCCAGTGGTTGATATGGGTGGCCCGAAGGATTTTTATTCGCTCAGTAATTATGCCACATTTTTTACCAGCCCCATACATATTTGGATTTTCTTTCAAACTGTTCTTTATAGTAGCGCCGTCACCGTCCTGTGTTTGATGATGAGCTATCCATTGGCTTATTTTCTGGCCAAGGTGGTTGATCCCAGAACGGCTCCATCGATTTTTCTGTTGTTGATTATCCCGCTCTGGGTTTCAGAAATTTTGCGTTCCTTTGCATGGTTCATCATTCTGGCTTTCAACGGCCCGCTCAATGCCATGCTCCAAGGCCTGCATATCATCCATGACCCGATCCGTTGGATCACGGGTTATAATGCGGTGATCATTGGTCTGATCTACTCTTATCTGCTGTTTATGATGTTGCCGATTTACAATGCAATCTCGTCGTTAGACACAAACCAGATTGAAGCATCAGAAGATTTAGGCGCATCCCTGTGGCGCACCCATTGGCGCGTGGTCATCCCGCATTCCAAGCCCGGCATCGCCTCTGGCTGTGTCATGGTGTTCATGCTGTGCGCAGGCTCGGTCATCGTGCCCAGCACTTTGGCTTCGCCAAGCTCGCGCTGGTTCACTGAAATTATTCAGCAATGGATGTTTGAAGGTTTGGATTGGAACACGGGTGCGGCTTATGCCTTCCTGCTTCTGGTGCTGTGTATCATTTTCGTCAGTCTGGTCATGCGTGTGTTAAACGTGCGCCTTGTTGATATTGCGAAGTGAGGGCAGAAAAATGAATTCACATCGCTTTGGGTTTTACGCCATTCGAATTTATGTCGTGCTGTTTCTGGCCTTCATGCTCTTGCCTTTGATCGTCATGGGCGGTGCCGCCTTCAATAACACCCGCTTTCCGTCCGTTTACCCGTGGTTTGGCTTCACGACGCATTGGTTTGAAGAGCTGTGGGCAGATGCGCGCATGTGGAACGCTGCCAAGAATACAGTTCTCGTTGCCATTGCCGTCGTCGTCCTCTCGGTTCCGATTGGCACCGCAGGTGCAATTTTATTGAACAGCCTGCAAGCCCGTTCGCGGTCGATCATCTATGCCATCATGGTCGCGCCCATTCTCACGCCGGGTGCCGTCATCGGCATTTCAACATTGCTGT
Organism: Aestuariivirga sp.; assembly: GCA_043784785.1. Taxonomy (GTDB): domain Bacteria; phylum Pseudomonadota; class Alphaproteobacteria; order Rhizobiales; family Aestuariivirgaceae; genus Aestuariivirga. The sequence continues at coordinate 14,225 of JAYVXY010000061.1, forward strand.
TTTGGTATAAATTCCATGTGCCCGCTGGCCTCCATCTCTCGGTGCTCGGCCAAGTGTCTTACATCGCCGCTTATGTGATGCTCCTCGTCCTTGCCCGTCTGCAAAGCTTCGATGCTGGTCTTGAAGAAGCAGCGCTTGATCTTGGCGCGTCTCATGGCCAGGTGGTGCGGCGCATCTTGTTGCCACATCTTTATCCGGCCATTGGTGCTGGCGCTTTGATTGGTTTTTTTCAATCGGCAGAAAATTTCAACGTCACACTGTTCACGCGCGGCAATTCTGACACGTTGACAGTCTATGTCGGCTCCAAAATCCGCTCAGGGATAACCCCCACAATCAACGCGCTGGCCTTCCTTCTGATCGCCGCCACAGTGATCGGCGTGTTGAGTTATGAAATCCGGAGAAGGCGTGCTGCTGCGAAAATGGCAGCAGTCACGGAATAGTCTTTGGCTCCACCCAACGTCGTCTTCAGTCAGCTTGCAAGACTTGTCATGAGCGCTTGCCCATTTGTGGAGACTAGCCAGATATAGCCGCTCCACCGTACGCTGTCAAGCGTTATTTTCCTATTATGGCATTATTTATTTCAAACAACTTTCCGCCAACTTGATCATGAACGTCTCGCACGCCTCAATCTGCGCAATCGACACAAACTCATCCGGCTTATGCGCCTGCTCGATATTGCCCGGCCCACAAATCACGGTTGGAATGCCAATCGCCTGAAACAATCCAGCCTCGGTACAATAGGAAACTGCATGGGTGGAATTTGCTCCTGCCGCATGCAGCGCCAAATGTTCGGCCTCAGAATCCTTCTCCGGCGCCAGCCCCGGCACTTCATTGGTTTTAATCGTTGCGATACTGCTCTCGGGCGCAATCTCCCGCATCGCTGATTCAAGTGTCTTTGCAAAACGTTCAAGCCGCAAGGGCACCACACTCGGGTCAACCCGTGGCAACAACCGCGTCTCCCATTGAAAATCACAATTCTGCGGAATGATGTTTTTCGCCGTGCCACCATTGATCACACCCACATGAATGGTGGAATAGGGCGGGTCGAAGCGCCCGGTTGGATCGCCCTCGGCAATCAAGTCTTGTCTGATCCTGCTGATCTCGCCGATCACATCAGCCGCCACCATAATCGCATTCACGCCCTGATGGGTGAGCGAAGAATGCCCCGCCCGCCCCTTCACTTCGGTTGAAAACGTCACGGCGCTTTTATGGCCGTTCACCACTCTCATCGAGGTGGGTTCCCCCACAATCACCGCGCGCGGGCGTTTCAAATGATCACGCATATGGGCCACCAGCGACCTAACCCCTTTGCAGCCCACCTCTTCATCGCAAGAAAGCGCCAAATGAATCGGCCGCTTCAAATTCATCGCCTTGAACTTCGGCACCAGCGCCAGAGCCACGGCGATAAAGCCCTTCATATCTGCTGTGCCGCGGCCATAAAGCAAACCATCCCGCTCATCCATCACGAACGGATCGCTGGCCCAATCCTGCCCATCCACCGGAACCACGTCGGTGTGACCCGACAAGACAATGCCGCCCGCCACATCAGGCCCGATTGTGGCATAGAGATTGGTTTTGCCCTTTTCATAATCCACGCGGATATGTGGGATCCCGTGTTCATCCAAATAGCGTTCAACAAACTCAATCAGTGGAAAATTGCTCAACCGGGTTGTGGTATCAAAGCTGATCAGCTTGGCCAGCATGTCTATCGCGGTGATCATTCAGTTCACGCTGTGCCGGTCATGTGGACTGTCGAGTGAGAAGGCGGGAATCACAATATCAAAATGCTCGGTCTTCTCATTGACCATGCCATAACTTCCTTCCATCACGCCCGATGACGTGTTGAGCGGGCAGCCCGATGTATATTGAAAGCTATCTCCCGGGCGCAAGGTTGGCTGTTCGCCTACCACACCGTCGCCCTTCACTTCCTGTTTGCGGCCCAAACCATCGGTAATAATCCAATGGCGGGTCAGCAGCTTTACGGTTTCGCCGCCTTGGTTGCGCACGGTGATGGTATAGGCCCAGACGAATTTTCCTTCATCAGGGTTGGATTGATTTTCCAGATATTGCGGTTCGACCGCAACACTGATGTGGCGCGTGGTGTGTTCATACATCTTGCCAATCTAGCGGCTTTGCTCCAGTTTTCCACTGGCATTTTGTAGCCCTTGGAAAGAGGGAAATTTCCCGCCAAAAGGGGCCATGACCAAAATACCAGTTTCAGGCATTCTCCCCGCCAGCCGCATCGCCGCCTATTGCGAAGACGGCACAATCAAACTCGCGCGCAAAGCCGATGATGACCAAATTCAGCCAGCCAGTCTCGATCTGCGGCTGGGCAAAGTGGCATATCGTGTTCGCGCTTCATTTTTGCCCGGTCCAAAATTGCGGGTGGCCGACAAGCTCAAAGATATAGCACTCCATGAAATGAGCCTTGAAGTAGGGGCGGTTCTCGAAACGGGCTGCGTTTATATCGTGCCGTTACAAGAATCGCTTGCTTTGCCCAAAGGCATCTCGGCTGCCGCCAATCCGAAAAGCTCGACAGGTCGGCTTGATATTTTCACCCGCGTGATCACCGATTACGCGCAGGAGTTTGATAAAGTGCCGGAGGCCTATGAGGGGCCACTTTATGCTGAAATTTCGCCGCGCACATTTTCCATTCTCGCGCGTGAAGGTTCCAGGCTTAGCCAAATCCGCTTCCGCGCCGGCGCAAGCCTTGCCACTGATGCACTGATCCACCAGCTTAACACAGCCGAACCTTTGATTACCGAAGGTGAAGTGAATATCGATGGCGGTCTGGCTTTGTCGGTTGATCTCACCGGCGGCAAACTTGAAGGCCCCGTCGGTTTCCGCGCCAAGCGCCATTCGGCTTTGGTCGATGTTGATAAAAAGGCGGCTCTTGATGTCTTGGATTATTGGGAACCGATTTGGCACAAGGGTTCACTGATTTTGGATCCCGATCAATTTTATATACTGGCCTCGCGCGAAGCCGTGCGCATCCCGCCAACCCATGCTGCCGAGATGGTGCCCTTCAATCCGCTGGTGGGTGAGTTCCGCGTGCATTATGCGGGCTTCTTTGATCCGGGCTTTGGTCACAGCTCGGGCCATGGCGAAGGGGCGCGCGCGGTTCTCGAAGTGCGCAGCCATGAAGTGCCGTTTATTTTGGAGGACGGCCAAATCATCGGCCGGCTGATCTATGAGCCACTGACTGAGGTACCAAAATTGGTTTATGGCTCAGGCCTTGGCAGCAACTATCAAAAGCAAGGTTTGAAACTGTCAAAACATTTCAAACCCTATGATGGGTCTTATCGCTCTTGAATTGGTTTGGGCTGCGGCTATGATGGTGGAACATGCGGGCGTAGTTCAATGGTAGAACATTTGCTTCCCAAGCAAAATACGTGGGTTCGATTCCCATCGCCCGCTCCAGATTGGTCAGAGTCCCAGTTTGTTTCAGTCTCACGCCTTGTAATTGGACTGATAGTCTGATACCGAATTGTCATTGTGAATCTAGCCAAGACGAGCCTTTCCTCAGTCGCGATCGTTACTTGTGTGACTAACAACTGGATTGCGCCAGCATGCGTGACGATGCTTTCAGTAGCGCAACAGCTCAAGGATGCGAAGGCTGACCTTTTTATTGTTGTGGAGAGTCTGGAAGATCAAGCAGCAAAAGCCGCCGAACTTTTTATGATCAAACATCAAATTAAGTTCGAGCTGGTAAATTTCTCGCTGGAATTGTTTCGTGAACTTGACACACAGCGCTACTCAAATGCCTCGCTGATGCGTTTGTGTCTCAATAAGATAATCTCTGCAAACTATGACCGAGTACTTTATCTTGATAGCGATATTTTAGCGCTTCAACCTTTGTCTCCGCTTCTAGACATAGACCTTTTTGGCAGAGCACTCGGCGCTGTGCCAGAGGTGAAGCTCACTGCGGGCCGCGGTTTTATTACGGATCGACATCGCCGCCAACTCGGAATTGCGCCCAATGCTGAATACTTCAACTCAGGTGTGTTGCTGTTAGACTGGCACAAGACCCGCGTTGAAAAACTTTTAGAGAAATCTTATGCAATGCTTAAGTCACGACAAGACTTCAAATTCCTTGACCAAGATGTGCTGAATCTTACGTTTGTGGATAATTGGCACGCCCTGCCACTCAAGTGGAATGCCGAACAATCAGCAATCTGCTATCTCGATGTTCAACCTGCGTTGCGCCATTTTAATCACGCCGCTAAACCATGGGACTGGCCAGGGGTAATGGGCTATGAACCATTTCATCACTACTATGTCCAAGCACTTGAGGGTCTGGAATTGTCAAGTTTTCTGCAAAAAAAGAAAACTGGCAATCCTGTTTTGGCAAACGCAGAGATTTATCTCCGCAAATCATCATTTCACATCAGGAAACGCCTGCAAAAGCATTTTGTTAATTTCCTCTGATTGGTCAGCGCAGAGTTACGAGAGTTCCGGCGACAGTGCATTAAGTTGATTATCCCTCTTCCATGAGGAAACCAGTCGGTTACCACTAACTGTTTTCAGTTTGTCGTTACCGCGCCGTCTTAAACGCCGGCCCATAGTTCACTTTCCAGAAGCGCCAGAACACCAATACAGCGACGATGGCCAGTGGTAACCACAAGGTAAGGCTCGGCGGCCAGGTACTATTTCTTGAGAAGTTCGTGCCGATGCTGAGATATTGATTGCACCCCAACACGATCAACAACCCGATGAAAAAGCGGAAGGGGCTGGGATTGCGGCGGGGTTCAATGATGGTGGCCACGGCGATGAAGGGCAAAAGCCAGATGAAGGCAAATTGTGCAAGACGATAATTCAGCTCCGCGCTGATGCGGCGTGGTTCAACGGTGTTGGGTGGCAGGCTTGCACCATTGGTGAGCAGCTCGTCCAAAGTCCATTGATATTCGCTGTGGCCGCGTCCTTCATAAGCCCTGTCTTCAATCGCCTTGATTGGGCCTTGCACATTGGCTAGGCGCGAAGCGGTGGTGGTGGCCTTGCCGACATTCAGAGGCGCTGCGCCATCGCCTTTCACTTCCATCACATCAAGGCCCTTAACAATGTAGGATTGCTGCGACAGGCTGCCGGTGCCGACCAACTGCCCGGAAGTGCCTGCCGTGGTCACGCTGCGGCCATCTGGATAGGTTTCAAACATGAAGACCTTGGAGAACAACCTCCCATCGCGGGCAATATCATCGACGATGATGGTTTTGTTGCCATCGACCCGAAACAGGTTTTTGCCATCGGTCACCAGGCTTGCCGTGGCTTGCACTTCATGCAGAAAAGCGGTGGAATCATAGAGCGAAATCGGTTGCAGCCAGCCGAATATGACCAGGCAGATAGAACTGATCACCAAAGTCAGCGCCAATATCGGCGCCAGTAATTGCATCATGCTAAAGCCCAGAGCATGCATGGCATCAAGCTCACGCGAGCGGCTGATTTTCGACATGCCCAGCATTACGCCCACCGCCAAGGCCACTTGCAAAGCCAGCCCCGAATAGAGCGGCAGCCACTGGCCGAGATATCTAACAATAGCGCTCAAAGGATTAGGCTGGTGGATGGCAACGTTCCACACCAGTTTCAAGCGCACAGATTCCAGGAGCAGCACAACATAGAAAAAGGTGTTGCGCATGGGGCCAAATGTGTTTTTCAACACATAGCCACTTGCAATCATCAAAAACCCCAGCCCATGGACTTGTCGTGCCTGCATCTTCATCCTTTCAGCAGTGCATTTGCGCATTTATAACTGTATTGTAAAGCCCGTGTGGGGATGCTTAAAGCCCAAGTTAATCTATTTTTATTGGGCAACTGATTTGTACAGCAGATTGGCGCTCGTCTTTGGAAGTTTGATGATCAGTTTATTCGAAATAATGACCTCAGTGATAGCGTTGGGCATTGTGCTCTTTGGGCTTAGTCAGGCCTGGTTGGCGCTCTATTATCAACGCAGCAAGGATAAGGGCTTGATAGCCAAGCCTGTTGCTGTCTGGAACGGCGCACTGCCAAGTGTTTTGATGCAGCTTCCGATCTATAATGAGCGTTATGTGGTTGAGCGCCTGTTGCGCGCGGTGGCCTTGCAAGATTATCCCCATGATAAGCTGACCATTCAGTTGCTGGATGATTCCACTGATGAAACAACGGCGATTGCAGCCAAAGTGATTGCAGAGTTGGTGAAGACTGGTGTCAACATCCAGCATATCCGTCGTGCGGATCGCGGCGGCTATAAGGCAGGTGCGCTTCAAGCGGGGCTGGCCTTGGACAAAAGCGAATTTGTGGCTATTTTTGACGCTGATTTTATCCCGCAACCCGACTTCATAAAACGCATCATCGGCTATTTCAGCGACCCTAAAATTGGCATGGTACAAACCCGCTGGGACCATCTCAACGCCAATTACTCGGTGCTGACCAAGATTCTATCCTTTGGCATTGATGCACATTTTTCGATGGAACAGGGTGGCAGGCAGGCCAGTGACAGCTTTATCAATTTCAATGGCACAGCGGGCATGTGGCGTCGCAAGACGATTGATACGGCAGGCGGTTGGAGCAGTGATTGCCTGACTGAGGATCTGGATCTGAGCTTCCGGTCGCAATTGATGGGTTGGAAATTTCTGTTTGTTGAAAGCATTTCAACACCATCTGAATTGCCTGTTGAAATGAGCGCCATCCGCTCGCAGCAGTTCCGTTGGACCAAGGGTGCAGCTGAAGTGGGCCGCAAGATTTTGCCCCTATTGTGGTCATCGAAAGAGCCGCTTTCACGCAAGATCGTGGGTTCGTTCCACATGCTTAACAGCGTGATCTTTCCGAGCGTGTTTGTGTTCAGCTTGTTAACAGCTTGCTATCCCTTTTTATTGGGTCAGGGTGCGGAGGCTGCGTTTATGCCAGTTGGCATTATGCTTCTGGTGGGTACGGTGAGCATTGTGTTTGCCTATGCCACAGCACAAACTCATGGTCATTTTGAACATCGCAACGAGTCGTTCATTCATGCGATTTACTCGTCTTTCATGTTCATGTTTTTGACCAGCGGTTTGGGCTTGCACAACACGGTTGCGGTGATCCAAGGTTTACTCGGGCGCAGCACCGCCTTCATCCGTACGCCAAAGCTGAACATCTTGGCTGATGATCACAAAGTCACAACCAACCGTGCCTATACTTTGCAGTTTCTGACACCGGGTTTTGCCCTTGAACTTCTCGCCACAGCATTATTCGTAGGGCTTTCAATTTACAGCTTGTGGTATGGGCATTACCTGCTGTTATCGGTCTATGGCTATTTTGCAGCGGGCTATGTGATGGTGGTCTATTTCACGTTAGAAGAAGTGTTTGCGGCGATGGCACATAATTCTCGATCGCAAGCTGGCGTTTAGGCGGGATACGGCGTTTGAATTCCACGGTGGCGCATAAAACGGAAAACAATAGCTGGGCCATTATCACGCCGAGCTATCGCGGTGATTTTGAGCGCTGCCGCCTTTTGTGCCAAAGCATGGATGCTTTCGTCACAGGTGAATGGCACCATTATATCATCGTTGAAACGGTTGATCTGGCATTGTTCAAACCGCTTGCCGGCCCGCGCCGCACAATCCTGGAAATGGAAGCCTTGCTGCCGCGCACGTTTCACCACGTCACGCGCATTCCCATCATTAACAATCGGAGCCTGTGGTTTTCGTGGGGCACGCGCTTTATGTTGGGCTGGCATGTGCAGCAGCTGGTAAAAATGGAAATGGCATTTCAGGTTCAAGAAGATGGTCTGCTCTATTGTGACTCCGATGTCTTTTTTGTGCGGCCCTTTGATGTTGCTCAACTGGCCGAGAATGGACAGTTCCGGTTTTACCGAACCGCCGATAGCTTTCAGGAATCAGACATCACCAATCCAAGATTCAGTGTGGCTTCGGCGCGACATTTGGGCCTCAAGGGAAAGCCATTTCCCTGCCCCACCTATGTTGATAATCTTGTGACCTGGCACAGGCCAACGGCGCAAGCCCTGTGCGCACATATCAGCCAAGTGTCCGGCCGTGACTGGAAAGTGG
>JAYVXY010000062.1:0-2260 GCA_043784785.1 Aestuariivirga sp.
CACCGGCCAGCGCGAACCGCCCAAGACTTGCCTACGGTTCAAATTGCAAAAATGAGCGCCTTGTCGAATCAGCAGAAGCGCGTTCTCTATTTCATGGCCTGCTGGCCAGAGATTGACTTCACGCGGCGCGAGCTGGCGTGCGAACTTGGGATCGACATTGCGACGATCTGCTGGCGGGTGCGGGAGTTGTTGACGGGCATCGATGCGTGCGGGCGCGCGTGGCTGTGTGAATGTTCACGGCGAAAATGTCGCGTTACGGAAAAATCGGCAATCACCCTTCGATTGGATTTGCCTTGCCACTGACGCCGAAGCAGGAAAAGTTTTGCGTTGCCTACGTAAAAACCAGCAACGCGAGCGAGGCTTATCGTCGATCGTATGAAGCAAAAAACATGAACCCGAACACCATCAATCGCAAAGCTAAGGACTTGATTGATAACGGCAAGATAGCGGCAAGGGTGCGTGAGCTTCAGGCGCCAGCCGCAAAAAGAGTGATGATTTCCCTCGAATCGCACCTGATCGACCTTGAGCGAATCCGTCGCGGCGCGGAGACTGATCGGAAGTGGTCGGCTGCGGCAATGGCCGAAATGGGCAGGGCAAAAGCTGCCGGCATCATCGTTGAAAAACACGAACACACCGGCAAAGACGGCGCGCCGATTGCCCTGACTGCCACGACGGTGATGCAAGGCATTGACCTGTCCAAACTCAATAACAATCAGCTCAAGCAATTGGAGGCGGCGATCCATGTCATTGAAGGATTCAGACAGGATCGCGGCTGAGTTTGCCAGCCGTTCGCTTTCTCGTTTTATCCGTGACGCATGGGAGCAGGTCGAGCCGTCGGCAAAATTCCGCGACAACTGGCACATCGGCGCTATTTGCGAACACTTGGAGGCCATGAAGGCAGGGCAGATCACCAAGCTCGTTATAAACATCCCTCCAGGCCACATGAAGCCGGTCGATGAAAACGAGCCGGTATTGACCTTGCGCGGTCGCATACCGTTGCGCGAAATAGTGGTCGGCGATTCTGTTTTAACGCATGCGGGAAGATTTAAGCGCGTTTCGGCCATTCATATTCAAGGCGTCTTGCCAGTTTTAAGGGTGTCAACTTGGGCGGGCAGGAAGGTCAGGGCCGCGCCGGATCATCCATTCCTCACGCCGCGCGGTTGGCTGCAGGCGCAGCATCTTGCGATAGGCGACATGCTTGCCGCTGTTTCCCCGATTGATTGGCGCGGCAGCGATTTAGACCCGAGGGAGGCGCGTCTTCTGGGTTATTTCATTGGCGATGGCTCCACAAAATACAAGGCGATCACATTCACCAATGCAGATGAAGAAGTGCTGCGCGATTTTGAAGCCTGCTGCGAATTTATGGGGTTTAAGACGCGGAAAAAAGTAAAGAAAGGATGCCGCGCTTTTACCGTAATGGTTTCCTCTGAGGGCTCCGGCAATCTTCAGCGATGGCTTGATCGGCATGCGCTAACGGGGAAAAGCAGCTACACGAAACGAGTCCCCGATTGCATTGTTAAGGGTGACAAATTAGCTATTGCCCATTTTTTAGGCGCATACATAACCTGCGACGGCACCGTCGGCATTAAGCATCGCGGTAAGAAAACATCTTGTTTTGTGTCAATCACGACTGTAGCCGAGGCCCTGGCACATGACGTGCAGCATCTTTTCCTCAGGCTAGGCATTTCAACCAGAATCAGAAAGAAGGTGCGGGCGTTTCAAACGAAACGGCAGGGCGCTGAATATGTGAGCTTTGACGTTAACGCGACCGATCAGGATAACGTCGAAAAAATATCCAGACTACCGGGGCTTTGCTCACGTAAAGCCGACGCCATCTCAATGGCAACGCGGCGCTCATTCGACAAGATTTTGCATGGAGACGAGATTGTTTCGATAGAGGAAGATGGCGAAGCATTTTGCCGCTGTCTTGAAATTGAGGACGATCACAGTTTTACGGCAAACGATATTGCGGTGCATAACTCCCTGACCTGTTCGGTATTCTGGCTCCCGTGGTGGTGGACATCCGAGCCGCACATCCGCTCAATCCACGCGTCCTACTCCTCCGACCTTTCTCAGCGCGACGGGCGCAAGTCGATTGCGTTGCTCGCATCGCCCTGGTATCGGGCGCGCTACGGCCAAAAGTTTGATCTGACCAAACAGACCGAGGGGCGGGTGGAGAACAGCAAGGGCGGCCTGCGCATCGCCACATCAGTCGGCGGCTTGGGAACCGGCGAGCGCGGCCATGTGGTGGTCAATGACG
>JAYVXY010000063.1:0-7545 GCA_043784785.1 Aestuariivirga sp.
GCGCAAAAATTGGGCTTTAAAGAGGTTGTGCAAACTACCTACCACGGAGAACCGACATTACTGTTTCATCGCCAAAGGCCTTAAGGCTTATATTTGGTCAGAAACGCCTCAACTTCCATCGCCCGCATATCTACAACTGCAAGCGCCAATTTATCATGTGGCCAATCCCACCAAGCGAGCGCAGTAATCCGTTCACAGATCGATTTTTTAAACCGTCACCCCAGCGAAGGCTGGGGTGACGCTACAGGGGAGATCAAGGTGTGTCGTGATTGGTTCTGCAATATTGTGATGGATGACTGATGTAGTTGACACTCTCGCCTGCTATGAGAGCACATCATATTCCTTCAGGAGCCATCACATGCAATTCTCTCTCAACCACATGGTCACCCCCAAGTTGGGCTATGCCGAATTTTTTGATCTGGCTTTAAGTCTTGGGGTTAATACGGTTGAGATTCGCAATGATATTCCAACCGCTTTGATGGGCAATAAGAATGCCAAGATGATTGGCAAGCTGGCCAGAGATAAAGGCATTACCATTATCAATGTGAATGCCCTGCAACGCTGGAACCAATGGAACAAGGCCAAAGCTGATGAGGCCAGGAAGCTGGCGGAATATGCAGCACTTACAGGGGCCAAAAACCTTATCCTCGTTCCCACGAACGATAAGAAATTCCGCCCCGAACACGAGGCGCGTTTGGAGGGCATTCGTATGGCGCTCTCTGCACTCAAAGATATTCTGAAGGATCACGGCCTAATTGGTTGTGTCGAGCCATTGGGTTTTGTGGAATGCTCACTGCGCCTAAAAGCCGAAGCCATTGCCGCTATTGATGCGGTGGGCGGTGCCAAGCGCTTTAAAGTGACACATGATACATTCCACCATTTTGTAGCGGGCGAAGCCCGGGTGTTTGGTTCTCGCACTGGCCTTATCCATGTTTCAGGTGTGACGGATAAAAAATATACGGTTGATACAATGCGCGATGCGCAGCGCGTGTTAGTGGATGCAAATGATATGATCGATAATCGCGGGCAGGTGCAGCGCTTGATGGCTGATGGCTATAAGGGCTATGTGTCGTTCGAACCGTTTGGCCCTGAGGTTCACAAGTCAAAACAGATTGCCCGCGATTTAGCGCGCAGCATGGATTATTTGGAAAGCTGATAGGCCCGCACAAAATAAAAGGTCGGGTTTGAGCCCGGCCTTTTTGATTACTCATTGTGAGAAATTCTTACGCAGCTTCCTCAGCTGAATCATCTTCAACTTTTTCACCAACGGCAGCGCCGCGTTTGGCGTTGCGAGCCAGATATTCTTCAAGCTCGCGGATGCATTGATCTTCATCCACTTTGCGCACAGCCGCGAGTTCACGGGCGAAACGGGCCAGAGCTTGCTCGAACAACTGGCGTTCCGAGTAAGACTGTTCTGGCTGACGATCCGAACGATAAAGATCACGGATCACTTCAGACACGGCAATCACATCACCGGAATTGATCTTTGCATCATATTCCTGGGCGCGCCTACTCCACATGGTACGCTTGATGCGGGCGCGGCCACGGATCACCTTCATGGCTTGCTCGATCAAGGAACGATCAGCCAGATGGCGCATGCCTTTTTGTTCAGCACGGTTGGTTGGAACCTTGAGGCGCAGCTTTTCCTTTTCGAAATCGACAATGTAAAGCTCAAGCTTCACGCCAGCAATTTCCTGCTCTTCCACATTGGTAATTTTGCCGACGCCATGGGCCGGGTAAACCACCAGTTCACCGATTTTGAATATCTTTTTGGCAGCCGCAGGCGCTGCAGAAGTTACCGGCTTTGGTGCAGGTGCAGCAGGTTTTGGTGCTGCTGCAACAGGTGCGGCAGCCGCTGCGGCCTCAGCCTTGGTTTTGGCCAAATGATGGGCCTGAAGGGCTTTGGCAAGAGCGGGCTTGGCAACGGGCTTTGCGGCAGCTTTAACGGCTGGCTTGGCTGCAGCCTTTGGGGCTGGCTTTGCCGTGGTCTTGGCGGCGGCCTTAGGGGCTGGCTTGGTCTTCAACTTCAGTTTCGGTGTGGCAGCAGCCTTGGCGGATTTGGCCTTGGCTTTGGTGGCTGGTGCTTTTTTTGTTTTTGACGTTGGCATGTTGTGTTTTCGCCTTCCTTGTGGTGCGAGAAACTGGCGCAAATTTTCCCTGTTAAAACAGGGCGTTAAAAAATCCGAGCCTGACGGCCCGGATTGATTAAAACTTCGCGTTTCTCAGCTACATGAACATCTCATATCACAAATTTAAGGAAAATTAAAGGCGGGAACGTCCGTACACGGTTGAATTTCGACCGAAACCCCAAGTTTTCCACGCATTATGGTTAACAGGGTTTAATCACCTTCGCCTGGATTTGCCGAGAAGTGCGCTTCAAACTTGCCTTCTACCCCATCAAACTCTTTGGCATCGGCCGGGGCTTCGCGCTTTATGGTGATGTTCGGCCATTTTGGTGCGTATTCGGTGTTGATCTTCAGCCACTTATCAAGGCCAGGCTCGGTATCTGGTTTAATCGCATCGGCAGGGCATTCAGGCTCGCAAACACCACAATCTATGCATTCATCCGGGTGGATAACCAGCATGTTTTCACCCTCATAGAAGCAATCCACCGGGCAAACTTCCACGCAATCCATATATTTGCACTTGATGCAGTTTTCAGTGACGATGTAGGTCATGGCGGTCCTGTTACATAACTAAGCGGGTGGGTGATAGCAGTGCTTTGAGCCCTATGCACCCAAATTTTGCGGTTTTTGATCAGGCATGAGCTCCTCGTAGAGCAGCCTTGCTTCCGGTGCGGGGCCACGGCGTTCGGCTTCGGCGAGCACACGAATGACCCTGACATCATCGTGAATGGCGATTGTGATTAAATCGGATGGTTTGACAGTGTGGCTGGGTTTTTGGATTTTCTCCCGATTGAGGCGCACATGGCCCGCCTCAATCAGTTCAGACGCGGTGGCGCGGTGCTTTACAAAGCGCGCATAACACAGCCATTTATCGATGCGTTGGGGCAGGGCTACCTCTGTTTCATTTGCTCTTTGAGAGCGGCCAGCGCGGCGAAGGGCGAATTGGGGTCCATTGGCTTTTCTGGTTTTGGCGGGCGCGGTGGTGGGCGATCATTTCTCTCACTGCGCTCACCACGTTCAGGGCGTTCAAACTTGGGCTTACCGCGCGGACGATCAGGCCTGGTGAATTTAGGTTTGCTCTCGCCTTCCACTGCCGGGGTAAACTCGCGCTTTTTGAATTGCGGGCGTTCCTTGCGTTCAGGCGGTTTGCGGAAGGGGCCAGTGTCCTTGGGCCACCAGACATTGATCTCGATCATTTCAGGGGCGGGGGACGGTTCGGGGGCTGCGTCCACGGCTGGATCGACTTGAGCTTCACCGATTGATTCTGACGTGACCTCGGCAATAGGTTCGGGCTCGGCTTCGGTGATAGTTTCTGCTGGTGCTTCAACGACAGCTTCAACAGCAACGAGTTCTGCTGCTGCGGCGGCAGGTGTCGCAACAACAAGTGCTGGCTTAGGAACTTGTTTCTTTTGGTCACGGAAACCCAGGCTTCTCAGAATTTCTTCAAACTCTTCGCCGGAACAGCCAACCAATGACATCATATCAGGTACAATCGTAAAGCCACCACCCTCGATGGAGCCTGACGGGCGCTGCTCTTCCGGAATGCGCGGTTTCCAGAATACACGGTCGCGGATCAAATCAGAAAGCCGCTCTAGCATATCCACGCGCACCGCACGTTTGCCACAAATGCGATAACCACAAATAGCATAAAAGCCATCCGGCTTTTCCGCGTCAGCCAGCGTTGAGGTAAGGCCATTGGCGGGTGGTGCAGGCACATGGCCCGTAGTGCTGGATGTTTTTTGCTTTTGCAACCACCAGAGCAGCAAACGCAAATCGGTTGCCGCTGGCTTTAATAGCGCCGGCAGGAACACATGGAATGCGCCAAATCTTGCGCCAAACCCACGCAATTTTGCCCGGTCTTCCTGGCTCAAGGCCTTCACTTCTTCGGTTACTGTCTCGCGTGGCAGCACACCAAAATGCTCGACAAGGCGAAAAGCCATGCCGCGGGCCAAGGCTTCAAAGCCTTCGGCCTCTTCCAACTTGATCAATGGTTCTAGCAGTGAAGCGATGTGACGGTTTGTAAATTTCTGCAAGCGTTCGCGCACTTCATCGCGCTGTGTGCCTTGCAACACATCATCGGCATAAACTTCAGCGCGCGGTTTGAGCGCGTGGTCGCCCACAAGCACATGGCCAACCACATTGCCCATCCAGATGATTTCGCCATTACGATTAAGTTTTAGCTCAGGATCAGCCGTCATCGAAAGATTGCGGGCGCGGTGGCCAATTTCAATTGTGATGGCGGTCAGGCTTGCAGATTTGAGCGCCTGCAAGTCAGATGCAGCGGCAGCTGTGTCGGGTGTGAAATGAAGCCCTTGTATGCGGCCGACAAATTGGCCCTCTACCTGAACTTCGCCACCCGCATCGATATTCGTCATCAAGCCTTCCTTCTTCGCCAGACGTTGCATCAATACACTGGTTCTGCGATCAATGAAACGCTGCGTTAAGCGCTCATGCAACACATCTGATAGCCTGTCGTCAATTTCTTTTGCGCGGGCCTGCCAATAAAATGGGGCTTCCAGCCAATCCGAACGGTTAGCGATAAAGGTCCATGATCGGACATGGGATATTCTGGTGGATAAGGCGTCAATGCCGCCTTCCGTGCTCTCTGAAAGGCTGAGCTGTTTTGCGAACCAATCTTCCGAGATAAAACCGCTACCGGTGAACAGAAACTGGATAATGCGAGAAACCAGATGAGCATGTTCGGCAGGCGAGATGTTACGGTAATCGGGCACCTGACACACCTCCCACGCGCGCATCACGTCTTTGGGTGTTTTGATGAGGCCCACAATGTTACTGTCGCGACAGACGGCTTCAAGGGCTGTCACATCCGCCGCATTTTGGGCACGGGTTAGGCCCTCGATCTTGGGCAGATAACCCAAGCTTTTGCGCAAGCTGTCCAATGAACGGAAGTCCAGATCGCGGTTGCGCCATTGCAGGTTGCGAATGGAATCGAAATTGTGGTTTTCGAGGCGGTCGATCATTTCCTGATCAAAAGGATCAGCCTCAACGCTGACACCAAATGTGCCGTCTTTCATGAAGCGCCCGGCACGGCCGGCAATCTGGCCTAACTCGCCAGGATTGAGATTGCGAAATTGAAAGCCATCAAATTTGCGCGTGGCAGCAAAGGCCACATGATCAACATCCATATTGAGGCCCATGCCAATGGCATCGGTGGCCACCAAATAATCAACATCGCCAGATTGATAGAGGGCGACTTGGGCATTGCGGGTGCGTGGCGAAAGAGCGCCCATCACCACGGCAGCACCGCCACGCTGGGTGCGGATATGTTCAGCAACAGCATAAACCATTTCCGCTGTGAAGCAGACAATGGCCGAGCGGCGCGGCAACCGTGAAAGTTTTTTCTGACCCGCATAGCTCAACTTGGAAAGTCTTGGCCGTGTTACGAATGTAGTTTGCGGCAATAGCTTTTCGAGGATCGGGCGCATGGTGCCAGCACCCAGCAACATGGTTTCTTCAAGGCCGCGCCGATGCATCACGCGATCTGTAAAAATATGGCCGCGCTCAAAATCGGCACAAAGCTGCACTTCGTCAATGGCCAGAAATGGCACTTCAATATCAGGCGGCATCGCCTCCACCGTACACACCCAATAGCGCGGCTCCGGCGGTATAATTTTTTCCTCGCCGGTGATGAGGGCCACTTGATGGTCGCCCACTTTAGTACGCACGCGGTCATATATCTCGCGCGCCAGCAAGCGCAGCGGCAAGCCGATCATGCCTTTGCCATGGCCTAACATGCGCTCGACAGCGAGATGGGTTTTACCGGTGTTGGTGGGCCCCAATACGGCGGTGACGGGGCGATGGGCTGGCATGAATGCTAATCTAGTGAATGATTGCGAAAGCTCAATAAAAGACTTGGACAGATTTGGGTTTTTCCAATTTATCCAATGATTGTGCCAATTTGGCGCAATCCGTTTTTATTTAGATTCAAAGGTGAACGAACCACGCCCGAATCGCTGATGGGAACAGATTCAGGATTTGTTCCAGTCGGATGAGGTGTCAGAGTTATCACTGTTTTCCATTTATATACGCTGTTTCCGCGAAAGCGGGAACCCAACCTTGCACGAGCTCGGCTGCCGAAACATGGATTCCCGTTTTCGCGGGAATGACGGATTGATGTGATATAATTAACCACAATGCCGAAAAGGTTAATTGAAATTAGAACTTGGTCAGAAGCTTCTCTCACCAAAATTAACGAAGCGTTCTGATACCGGAACAGACCCCGCCCGAATCGCGGTTTGCCGGTTTTTCTGGTTTTGTTCACGCTATAGGTGGTGGGGTTGTGGATAAGTATAACAAGTGTGGTGGCGTCATTAGCTGCTCGGCTCTCCAATTTGGGTGCCGACGTTAACCAATTGTGCCAATGCAAGAACGGCTGATTTTTAAGTTGTATTCATCTCTCATCCGTCACCCCAGCGAAAGCTGGGGGCCCCGCTTCGAGAATTGCGGGTTCCAAAAGAAAGCGGGGTTCCAGTTTTCGCTGGAATGACGGCAGAAGTAAGTGTCAGCTAACTTGCTCGAACGGCAATCACTCCGCTTGACCTGTGGAATTTCGCCCCCTATAGGAACGCCAACAGGAGCTGGAAAACGAATTTCCGGCTCGTTCTTTTGTATGGAGATTTAACATGGCGCGTCGTTGCGAACTCACTGGCAAAGGCTGGCAATCAGGCCACCAGGTCAGCCACGCCAATAACAAGACCAAGACCCGCTTCTTGCCAAACCTGTGTCAGGTGAGCTTGATGAGCGAGGCTATGGGCCTTTCTTACAATTTGCGCATCAGCGCCAATGCGCTGAAGTCGGTTGAACATCGTGGTGGTTTGGATAGCTTTTTGTTGAAAGCCAAGGCCGATGATCTTTCAGCCAAGTGCAAAAAGCTGAAGGTTTCGATTGCCAAGAAAGTTGCCGCTCAAGCTGCCAAGGCTGCTTAAGCTTTAAATTTTGAAATTTTGAAAAGCCGCTCTGGTTCAGGGCGGCTTTTTGCTATGGTGGCGTGATGAGTGAGAAGCAAAAACGTCATTCGATTAATGCGCCGCGCGATGGAAGCCCACGCGTGCATTCATCATCAGTGTTGCGTGATTGTGTGTTGGGCCAATTCACCGATGTGGCCGAACGTTGCTTGCTGGCCGAATGCTCACTTGGCGATTATTCACATATCGAGCGCCATGTTGAAGCGATCTATACTGATATTGGGAAATTTTGCGCGATTGCCGCTGATGTACGCATCAATGCTTTGAACCATCCGATGGAACGAGTTTCGCAACACAAAATCACATACCGCCCCAATGAATATTTTTTATTTGCGAAAATGGACAAGGATTTTCGCGAGACCCGCAAGAACACCCGCGTTGAGATCGGCCATGATGTGTGGATTGGCCATGGGGCGATCATCATGCCGGGAATT
>JAYVXY010000064.1:0-22178 GCA_043784785.1 Aestuariivirga sp.
GTCAACCGGATTTGCGGTACGGAAACTAGATGTTGGCAAATGACGCCAACGCTAACAACGCAAACTACTGGAGGAACCTATGAATACGTTCAAGCGCAGTGCTGCATTTGTGGTTGGGGCAACACTTTTGGCAGGAGTCTCGGCGGCACAGGCTGCCGGAACCGTTGAAGTTCTTCACTGGTGGACATCGGGTGGCGAAGCCAAGGCCGTTGGTGAACTGAAAAAGACATTCGAGGCACAGGGTGGCAAATGGATCGACTCACCGATTGCCGGCGGTGGTGGAGATGCGGCAATGACCGCTTTGCGCGCGCGTGTAATGGCTGGCGACCCACCGACCGCGGTGCAATTGAAAGGCCCCGGCATTCAAGAGTGGGCTAAGCAAGGCGCATTGAATGACGTCGATGATGTCGCGCAGAAAGAGAATTGGAATGCGGTTTTGCCGCCGGCGCTTGCCAGCATCATGAAGTATAATGGCAAGTATGTCGCCGCACCGGTCAATATCCATCGCGTCGACTGGATCTGGGCCAATCCGAAGGTGCTGGCTAAGGTTGGTGCTACAATGCCCAAGACCTGGAAAGAGTTCAATGCCACGGCCGACAAGCTCAAGGCAGCGGGCATTACCCCGCTGGCGCATGGCGGGCAGCCTTGGCAGGATGCCACACTTTTTGAAGTGGTGGTTCTTGGCGTTGGTGGACCGAATTTCTACAAGAAAGCCTTGGTCGATCTCGATCAAAAGGCTTTAACCAGCGACACCATGGTCAAGTCCTTCGACGAACTTCGTAAGCTACGCGGCTATGTTGATAAGTCATTTTCAGGACGAGATTGGAACTTGGCCACGGCCATGGTGATGAATGGCGACGCAGCGTTTCAGATCATGGGAGATTGGGCCAAGGGTGAATTCCTGGCGGCGGGAAAGAAACCCGGAACCGATTTCCTCTGTGCCCCAGCTCCAGGCACGGGTTATATCCTGAACTCGGACAGCTTCACCTTCTTCAAGGTTTCAGGTGCAGATCGTCTCGAAGGACAGAAGGTTCTGGCCAGCGAAATCATGTCACCTGTATTCCAGGAAACATTCAATCTGGCAAAGGGGTCAATCCCGGCGCGGACCGATGTGTCCATGGACAAATTCGATTCCTGTGCCAAAAAGTCCCATGAAGACCTCGCAACGGCGATCAAGGCTGATTCACTTGTGCCTAGCATGGCGCATGAGATGGCAGTTCCTCGCTCGGTCCGCGGCGAGTTCCTCGATCTCGTCACCAAATTCTTCAACAGCGATATGAGTTCGGCAGACGCTGTGAAGGCATTGGCAGAAGGGGTCAAGCGCGCTCAACTCTGAACGCTCTTTGGGTAAACCTAGGGAGGGGCCGGGACTTTACGTGTCGGCCCTTGGTTCCGTGCTTCTTGGTTCCACGCCTCAACGCCTCATGTGATCACAATGATAACCAAACAAACGCCCGCGCAATGGCTTGATCGGAATCTTCCAAAGCTGGTCGTATCCCCGCTGTTCGCGGCAAGCTTGTTCTTTGTCTACGGGTTCATCGCCTGGACCCTCTATATCTCCTTCACCCGATCAACCGTCCTTCCGAGCTATGAATTTACTGGCATCATTCAATACGAGCGGCTTTGGGATACGCCGCGCTGGTATGTTGCTCTTGCCAATCTATTCATCTTCAGCAGTCTGTTCATGGTCGGTTGCACGGCGATTGGCATTCTTCTGGCCATCTTGCTGGATCAGCGGATTCGCATTGAGGGCACACTGCGCACCATCTACCTCTACCCGATGGCGCTCTCCTTCATCGTCACCGGAACGGCGTGGAAATGGATACTTAATCCGGGTCTCGGCATCGAGCACGCCATGCGAGGACTTGGCTATGAGAACTTCCAGTTCGACTGGCTGGTCAATCCACAAATGGCGATTTATACGGTGGTCATCGCTGGCGTTTGGCAGTCTTCCGGCTACGTGATGGCCATGTTTCTTGCCGGCCTGCGTTCAGTCGACGATGAAATTATCAAGGCGGCGGCCATTGATGGGGCCGGGCCGATCCGCACATATGTCAGCATCGTTTTGCCGATGATCCGGCCAGTTTTCCTTTCGACATTCATCATTCTTGCACATCTTGCCATCAAGAGCTTCGATCTGGTGGTTGCGCTGACGGGTGGAGGTCCGGGCTATGCCACGGACATGCCGGCCACATTCATGTATTCCTTTGCGTTTCAGCGGAGCGAGTTGGGAATGGCTGCGGCAAGTGCGGTTATGATGCTTGTCACCATCATCGCAATTATGGTGCCCTATCTCTATTCTGAGCTGAGGAGGACAGGCCGGTGAGCGGATCTGCGGCTCACGGCATCGTAACACCCAAGGGCTGGCGCAACCGGCTGCTGCGCCTCCTGCTGTTCTTGGTTCTCGGGCTCTTCGTCCTTTACTATCTTGTGCCGCTCTTCGTGATGGTGGCAACGTCGCTGAAGTCGCTTGATGAAATCCGTGAGGGATCATTGATCAGTTGGCCCCGCAACCCAAATTTCGATGCATGGGGGAAAGCTTGGGACTCTGCCTGTGTTGGTGTCCGCTGCAATGGGCTGCGGCCCTATATGTGGAACTCGGTGACCATGGTTGTCCCCGCAGTGCTGATCTCGACAGCACTTGGCGCCCTTAACGGCTATGCCTTGACCAAGTGGCGCTTTCCGGGCGCTGACACCATTTTCGCGCTAATGCTTTTTGGGGCTTTCATTCCCTTTCAGGTCGTTCTGTTGCCAATGGCGCGCACCCTTGGGATTTTGGGCCTCGCCGGGTCGGTCACCGGGTTGATTCTGGTTCACACTATCTATGGCTTGGCTTTCACCACGCTTTTTTTCCGAAATTTCTTCGTCGGTGTATCCGATGGGATCGTCCAGGCGGCAAAGATTGACGGTGCCGGTTTCTTCCGGATATTTTTCAACATTCTGCTGCCGATGGCGCCACCAGCAATCGTCGTCACCGTGATCTGGCAGTTCACCCAGATCTGGAATGACTTTCTGTTCGGCATTGCCTTCACAGTGGGCGACAGCAATCCGGTTACTGTGGCCCTCAACAACATCGTCAACACATCAACTGGCGTGAAGGAATACAATGTCGATATGGCCGCAGCGATCCTTGCCGCCCTTCCAACCCTTCTCGTCTATGTCGTTGCCGGGAAATACTTCGTCCGGGGCCTAGCTGCCGGCGCATTGAAAGGTTAGCGCGATGAGTAAAGTCCGGCTCGAAAAGGTGCGCAAGAGCTTTGGGGCAACCGAAGTCATCAAGGGTGTGGACGTCGAGTTTGACGAGGGTGAATTCGTGGTACTGGTTGGACCTTCGGGCTGCGGCAAGTCGACCTTGCTTAATCTCATCGCTGGGCTCGAGACATTGTCGGGCGGCAATATCTTTATCGGGGATAGGCTGGTCAATGAGGTGCCGCCAAAGGACCGCAACATCGCCATGGTGTTTCAATCCTATGCGCTTTATCCGACAAAGACGGTCCACAAAAATGTCACCTTCGGGATGGAAACGCGGGGTATTCCTGCCGAAGAACAGGAACGCGCCTTGAAGCAGGTCACCGAGCTCTTGCACATTGAGCCGTTTCTCGAACGCAAGCCGGGCCAGCTTTCTGGCGGACAGCGCCAGCGTGTTGCGATGGGGCGCGCTCTGGTGCGCAATCCTGATGTTTTCCTGTTTGATGAACCGCTGTCCAATCTTGACGCAAAGCTGCGCATAGAGATGCGCACCGAAATCAAGAGGCTTCATCAGCGGCTTGGCAAGACCACGATCTACGTCACACACGATCAAATTGAAGCAATGACGCTTGCGTCACGAATCGCGGTTATGGACAACGGTCATATCCGTCAGTTTGCATCGCCTGAAACCATTTATGAGGATCCGGAGGATCTATTCGTTGCCGAGTTTATTGGGGCTCCCTCGATGAATGTTGTGCGCGGCCACATCAGGAAGAAGGGGCGATACGTCGTTGAAGTGACCGACGCAGAGGGCTCGATCTTCTTTCCGTTGCCCGACCGGCTTGTGAAGCCTGCTGCAACTCGGGTGAATCAGGAGATCCTGCTGGGCATGCGCCCGGAAACGATCACGCGGAAAGGTTCCCAACGCCGGTCGCCCGACCTCTTTTCATTCCACAGGAACATCGGTGTTGTAGAGCCGACAGGGCCAGATACGATGCTCGTTTTCACGCTTGGCAACATCGAGGCCATTGCCCGGGTTCATCCCGAAGACTCCAATGCAGCGGGAACGAAATACGCATTTGAGGTGGACATGGGCAAAGTAAAATTGTTCGATATCAAAACCGGGAAGCGGCTGTGAGCGCTGCGGCTTATACAAGACTTCAGTGAGGTTGATGGTGACCCGGTCAGCACAGGTTGCGCTTGTCGCGGATATCGGGGGAACCTACGCTCGCTTCGCCTTGGCCAATATCGATACGAAAGAGATTGTCGAATACAAGAAATTTAGGGTTTCGGATTTCAATTCTCTCGAAGCGGCCGCCAGGGAATATCTGACGTCGATTGCCCATCGTCCGACAACAGCCTGTTTCGCGATCGCTGGCCCGGCCAGTGGCTATGTGGTTGGCCTCGTCAACGCGAACTGGTCCTTCACCCGCACGAGGTTGCAGAACGCACTGGGCGTGGATTTCCTCGCCCTGATTAATGATCATGAGGCCATAGCCTACGGCTCCGCGATGGGATATGCTTCTCTACGCGAACTATTAGTGCGAGAACTTTTGACGCGCAAAATCAATTGCAAGCCAGAACAAATCCTTCTGACATTTGGCGCTAACCATGCGCTTGATCTTATTATCAGAAGGTTCCTCGTAGCCAATGACACAGTACTTGTTGATGATTCGGGCTACTATCCGTTATTTGCCAAACTCAAATTGGCGCAAGTGAATATCGAAGTCGCCAAGCTTGGCGCACGCGAAAGCATTTTCATTGCCCCCCGGACGGGTTTTTTCGCCTGAACGACAATCAAATGAAACATGCATCCGAGTTAATATTGCTTGGGCTCAGCATAAGTCTTTGTATAAGTTCTTGGAGGATATATTCAAACGCAGTTCATAGCGGAGGGCGGGATCATTCGCCTGTCCTCAGGCTAGTTGATGCAATGTTTTTTGTAATAAGCGCGTTCCGAATTTTACGACGGTCGCATTTGATTGGACCATCGAGCGTGGTGATATCTGGTTGTCATGTGTTGCGTGAAATGCACACAAACTCTTTTTGTTTTTGCTACCCAGCTGCTACCCCGGTGAAATAGCAGCAATCGCTCCGCGATAACGCTTGCTCACAACACCATGAAATGATTTGAAACAATTGGTGCCGGGACCGGAATCGAACCAGTGACACGCAGATTTTCAAAAGGCTGAAGAAGGGGTTCAGAATGCTGCAGTTCGATTCAAACGACAATGCATCCGATTGATTCTATGGCTGTATGAGTGATTCATTCAGCCCCAAACCGTTTCATCCAATTCCATTCAAGCAACCCTGCTTCCGGAACCCCGGCGACACCCAGAAAATTGAATATGACCTACAGCAATATGTTCCTCGTTACCGCAATTTTCAGTTCAGATTTGGTGCCAATGGCGGCGACACTTTTTTCGGGATAATAAAATTATCCGCCAGCCTTTTGCCAATTTCAAAATATTGTTCCGCTAAAACGATAACCATGTAGTCGCGTTCACGCGCAGCACGATCAAGCATTCAATGTCTTTCATGATGGAAGGTTGAATGCCATCGGTGGGCTCACCATGGAGTAACAGTTTCGGCCTGGTTCTCCGCTTTTTTAACTCACCTTTTTTGAACACGTGGAAAGTCCACCTACGCTATACCAGCGCATTGCCAAATTTGGCGGCGGCCAAAGATTCACTGCGAATGGCATCAAGAACGGTTTTGTGCAATGCCTGAAACTCAGCCGATGCCACCATGTCATATTTGCGTGGGCGCGGCAGGGTGATGGGCACCGTGGTCTTAATTTTTCCTGGGCGATTTGTCATCACGGCGACACGGTCTGACAGATAAACGGCTTCTTCCACATCGTGGGTGATGAACAAAACCGTCAAGCGATGTTGTTCCCAAATATGTGTGAGCAGTTCCTGCATGTGATGGCGCGTTAACGCGTCAAGCGCGCCAAATGGTTCATCCATCAATAACATCTTGGGGCGGTAACTCAGGGCACGCGCAATCGCGACACGTTGCTTCATGCCGCCTGAAAGTTCGGATGGATAAGCGTTTTCAAACCCATCTAAGCCCACCAGATGCAAATGCGATTGGGCAATCTCGCGGGCTTCGACTGCCTTTTTGCCCGCCGCTTGTAATGCAAACTCCACATTTTTCTGCGCCGTCAGCCAAGGCAACAGGGTGTAACTTTGAAACACCACGCCGCGGTCAAGCCCGGGCGATACAATGTCCTCGCCATCGATTTTGATGCTGCCCTCATCATGTGTTTCCAAACCAGCTGCAATGGAAAGCAAAGTGGATTTACCGCATCCCGATGTACCCACTAACGCAACAAATTCATTGTTGCCGATTTCGAGATCGACACCTTTCAACGCAACAGTTTGTCCACGATCAGTATTGAAGGTTTTGCCAAGGCCTTGAATGGAAAGTTTGGGTGCCGCCATCACCGCGCCTCAAGATAGCGGAACAATCTGCGCCCCACATATTTCATTGCTTGGTCAGTCGCCAAACCCAAAATGCCGAGGATCAGTAAATAGCCAAAAATCAAGTCCGTCTGAAAGAACCGTTGTGCAGTGGTAATGCGGTAGCCAAGCCCGGAAGTTGCCGCCACCAATTCGGCCACCACCAGCCAGGTCCAGGCCCAGCCCAAACTGATACGCATGGAATCCCAGATGGCTGGCAGGGCGGAAGGCAAAACAATGCGCTGCAAAACCCGCAACTCTGGCATTTGCAACGTGCGGCCCAGATTAATGAAATCGCGCGGCACGGCCTTCACATTGTCCATCACCAGCAGCACCTGTTGAAAGAATGTGCCGATGAAAATGATCAAGAGCTTTTGCACATCGCCTGTGCCAGTCCAAAGTATAGTGAGCGGAACAAAGGCCACAACTGGCATGTAACGAATGAAATCGATAAAAGGTTCAATCGCTGCTTCCCAGCCACGATAGCTGCCAATCAAAATGCCAACTGGCAAGGCGATGATCGTTGAAATCAAAAAACCGAAAATGATGCGGTAGACACTGATGCCTAAATCAATAAACAGCTGGCCGCTTGCCCATAGACCCGCCAGCCGATTGAACACCTGCAACGGGGAAGGCAAAAACAGCGGGCGCACCAGGCCGAAGGAAGTGGTGATAACCCATAACATGGCTAGCACAGCAAAAACCGTGGCCGAGATGCCAAGAAATTCTGCCGTGCTGATTTTTCCACCAAGTGAAAAAAGGCGGCCAAAGCCGCCCCTCTTATTTGGCTGCGGCATTTACAAAGCGCGCATCGATGGCGGTTGAGAGATCAACATCCTTTTGTAAAATGCCCGCAGCTCGAGCGGCCTTGTGAACTTCGGGAATAACTTTTTTGGTAAAGTTGCCCGCAAATTCGGTTTTGTTTTCTGCTGCTGAATAATAAACCACGCCGTCAAAGGCTGTGGTCAATTCATCTGGCTTGGCACCCACAGCTTCCGAAATAATGGCTCGACCGCCGGGCGTGTCTTTGCGATAGTCAGCAACAGCGGCATCCCAAGCCTTCACCAAAGCAACAACTTGGCCAGGCTTTGATTTCAGAAATTCCTCTGTGACCACCAACACGTCGGAAATGAGGCCTGGATTTTCGCCCGCACTATAGATCATTTTTACATTCTTGTTTTGCTGCATGGCCAATGTCAGATATGGCTCATAGGTAACAGCCACGGGGACTTTGCCTGCAATCAAAGCAGAACCTGCATCGGCAGCTGGCATTGGCACTTTTTGGATATCGGTGATCGTCATGCCATTTTGTGCCAGCGCATAGTTCAGCAAAATGTCGCTGGTTGTGCCTTCTTCCAAGGCAATTTGTTTGCCTTTGAGGCCCTTGATATCAAGGACGGAACCATCAGAAACCATG
This sequence comes from Aestuariivirga sp., assembly GCA_043784785.1. Lineage (GTDB taxonomy): Bacteria > Pseudomonadota > Alphaproteobacteria > Rhizobiales > Aestuariivirgaceae > Aestuariivirga. Next base: position 8,071 of record JAYVXY010000064.1, read on the forward strand.
GCATCAGCGGTTTTGGAAACATCCATCAGCAATACAATTTTAATCGGCAATCCAGCGGCCATAAAATTCATCGCCGTGTGCGTGGCAATATTGCCACATTGCAACTGGCCTGAAGCAAGGGCCGCATTCAAATCTGAGTCAGTTGTGAAGTTAACCAACTCAACGCCCTCAAGCCCTGCTGCTTTGAAGAAGCCCTTTTTCGCTGCAATATGCCATTGGCCATAACCGAGCCAGGGGTTGAGGCCCATTTTCAATGTGCCAGCTTCTGGTGTTGCTGGAAGATCATCAGCAAAGGCCTTTTGAGCAAAGCCCGCTAATGTTGTTGCTGCAAGTCCTGCCTTTAAAAGGCTGCGGCGATTTGGAGTCCAGTACATGTTCATCCCTCTCTGTTGTCATTGGAATTGATTTGATCTTAAATTGTTCGGCGCGTCAACAATTTCAGATTATTGTGGGATCTATTTTACATGAAAGCTGTCCGCCTCTATGCCAAAGGAGACTTACGGGTTGAGGATGTAGCCTCGCTAGGCAAACCGCAAGCGGGCTGGGTTCGCATGAAAGTTTCAATCGCCGGCATTTGTGGGTCAGACTTGCACAATTTTAAGACAGGCCAATGGATTACGCGATCACCTTCGATTGCTGGTCATGAATTCACTGGAATCATCCAAGAGCTTGGGGCGGGCGTTGAAGGATTTAGGATGGGTGATAAAGTCGTTGCGGATTCCCGCTTTTGGTGTGGGGTCTGTTCGGCCTGTCAAAACGGTCAACAGCAGCTTTGTAGCAAGTTGGGTTTCATTGGCGAGGCTTGTGATGGTTGCTTTGCGGAGGAAATTGCCTTACCCGCAAAACTACTGCACCGAATTCCGCTAAACCTCTCACCGAGGGTCGCTGCTATGGCAGAACCCCTTGCGGTTGCTCTGCATGCAGTCCGGCGTTTGCGACTTATCGGGGACGAACCAGTTCTGATTGTTGGCTGCGGGCCTATTGGTGGATTGGCTGCGGTGGTGCTGGCGCATCTTGGCCACCGTCAAATCATTGTGGCTGACCAGAATATAAAACGCGCAGAGTTGGTGTCACGCGTTACAGGTGCCAAATTTTCAGGACTGAATCGCACTGAAATTCGAACTATTTTGAAAGGGCGCGACTTGAAAGCAGTCATTGATGCGACTGGCAGCCTAAAAGCTCTCAGTGCCATCATCGAGTGCGTTTCTGGCGGTGCCAATATTGCGATTGTTGGAATTTCACACGGCACCATCGATCTTGATCCAAATATTTTGGTGGAACGTGAATTGGCAATCATTGGTTGCCACGCCTTTCAAAACGAAATGCCTGAGGCCATCGCTATGATGCCCGGTTGCGCCAAAATGCTAGAGCAGCTCATTGACCGTGAAATCACGCTCCGCGAAGTGCCTGATGCCTATGCATGTATTGCTGCTGGCCAAGTGAACGGCCTCAAAATATTGATCCGCGTTTAAAGCCTCAGCGTTTCAAAATCGCATCGCGCAATTCTGAAACGGCATTGGCATGGCCGTCAAAGCCTTCATAAGTGGCTAAGATGCGCGCGTTTTTTGCCAGTTCAGGATAGCCTTTAGACGTGACGTAGGCGATGGATGTGCGCTTCATAAAGTCAAAGACGGAAACTGCCGATGCGGTGCGTGCCCAGCCGCTCGTGGGCAGAACATGGTTGGGGCCAATCACATAATTGCCAAGCGTGGTAGGTGTGTGTTCGCCCAGTAGAATTTCGCCTGCGTGTTTTAAGCGACCCAGATATTGGAATGGTTCCTTGGCCAAAACTTCCAAATGTTCGGCCGCGTAATCATTGCAGAATTGTATGGCCTCTTCTTGATCGCGGGCCAATACAATTCCGCCCATAGGGCCGCCGAGAACAGTCGATGAAAAACCTGAACGTTGCGCGCTCATCTTGCTCCAATAACCTGGAATGGCCGCCAGTGCTTCTTGCGCCACGCGTTTGCTCCATGTGACGAGGTAGGCTGAGCTATCTGGCCCGTGTTCAGACTCGATCAAGAGATCAAGCGCTGCCAAGCGGCCGTCAATCGTGTCATCTGCAAAAATAATCACTTCGCTGGGGCCTGCAGGTGATCCCACGTCCAGCAAATGTGAAACCATGCGCTTGGCTGCGGCCACCCAAGGGCTACCGGGGCCAACAATTTTTGAAACTTTTGGAACTGTTTGCGTGCCATAGGCCACGGCGGCGATTCCCTGCGCGCCACCTGCCTTAAAGACTTTTGTAACCCCTGCCATTCGAGCGGCAACCAAAGTTGCATCATCAATTTTTCCGTTGGGGCCTGGCGGGGTGATGATGATCACATCTTCGACACCGGCCACGCGGGCTGGAATGGGTAGCATAAGCGCCACGGATGGAAAGGCACCTTTACCGCGCGGAACATAACAGGCAACTGAGGGAATGGGACTTGAGCGATCACCCGCGAATGTGCCGGGCCTGATTTCATGGAGCCACATTTCTTCGGGCTTCTGGTCTTGATGAAATTTTTTGATTGAATGTGCAGCAAATTCCATAGCGCAGCGAACTTCGGGGTCTAGCGCCTTTTCTGCTGAATCAAAATCGGCTTGTGTCGCAGCAATCTCGTTGGCCTGCACTGGGGCCTTATCAAAATCACGCCCAAACCGAGCCAGGGCTTCATCGCCCTCCTCGCGCACCGCATCAATAATCGCGCGCACTTTAGGCTCGTATGACGAAAGATCAGACTCGGTGCGTTGCAAAAGCTTCTGCCGTTCGGCTTTGGTAATTTTTGAAAGATCGTGAAAATTGATTTTCGGTGTCATCACAGTTCCATTTTATAGCGCGGCAAGGGTTCCGCCATCAACCGGCAGACATACGCCTGTTATATAGCGCGCTGCGTCTGAGCAAAGGAAAATGGCAGCGCCCACAAGATCATCCAGTTCGCCAAAACGCCCCATTGGGATTTTGGCCAGCATGGCCCGTTGCCAGTTCGCGTCTTGATAAAATACGTCCGTCAAAGCTGTACGAAAATAACCCGGTGCCAAGGCGTTTACGCGGATGCCCTTTGGCGCCCATTCGGCAGCCAACCCACGTGTCATGCCAAGAAGCCCGGTCTTTGATGAACCATAAGGCACGGCGGTGGGAATGCCGCGTTCGGAGGTGAGAGAGCAAACGTTTAAAATTGCCCCGCCTTTCATCGCCCGCGCTGCGGCCTGCGCCACGAAAAACGCACCTTTGAGGTTGGTATCAACAATATGGTCCCACAGCACTTCGTCGACATCGAAGGAGGGTGAAACTTGTTCAACTCCAGCATTGTTGATCAAAATATCAATGCCGCCCAGTTTTGCCGCGGCTTCCTCCACACCATTGCGACAACTCACGACATTCGATACATCCATCATGACTGCAAGAGCGCTGCGGCCTAGGGAGCGAATTGAAGCGGCGCAATCTTGCAGGGTGTCTATACTACGACCAGCGATCGCAACATCAGCACCTGCCCCGGCGAGTCCAATGGCAATTGCCTGACCAATGCCTCGGCTGGCCCCCGTGACCAAAGCCTTTTTTCCAGAAAGTGAAAATAATTCGATACTCATGAACTAAGGTTCGCCTGAGCAGACGTGCAAGTCAACTCTGTCTAGAACCAAGAACATCGACATTGAGGCGGCATCTGCATTTTCTTCCAGGATTGTTGTTGCACACCGTTCGAGGGTTGCCGAATGCGCTTTGCTTCATTTCAGGATCAATGACATAGGTCCTATCAAAGAAAGCATGTGTAAAAACGCCACATCAAGTGACAGAGGTCGAACAGCCAACAAGTTTTATATGCCTCTATGTTCCGATGTCAGTTTTTTGGACTTGCCGACCTATATCCGTTCCGACAACGGTCCCGAGATGGTCGCAAGGGCCCTCACGCTCTCTTGACTATGCTGTATCGCTCGACGGACTGCCTCTGTTGTAGTGGCGCTCCCGTGTAAAACTTGGCCCATAGTGCATCCCTCCATTCAATGGTCAAAATCGTACCATCAAATGCCGGGACTAAACACCTAGTATAAATATCTTCAGCAAGGCAGTTGCAGCTGATATGATCTCGATTGAATTTGCTCTAGGTGATTTCATATATGCGGATCGGCATTGGTTTTTTGGCTGGCGTTATTGGACTGCTTGCGGGTTGGATCGGGCTCGCCGCTCTTGTGATTGGCCTCTCGGGACCGGACCGCGAAGGTGGCACTGCCATGGGTGCATTCTTCAATATCGGGCCAGTCGGCGGCATTGTCGGCTTTGTCGTTGGCGTTCTAATATTCAGCAAGATGGGCTTAGTGCCTCGAATTACAGTGTCGGCCAGCACGGAGCAGTCTGACGTCATTCCCGCTGTTGTCCAGACACATGTGTCTCCGACATTTGCCGTCACAGTTCTGCTCATCGTGGGAGGCCTTGCTTGGTGGGGTTGGTACGAATTCATTCGCTCGCCATACCTTACGCACGGCTTCATGACGCTAGAGATGCAATTCAGGCTTCCGCCCGGAATGGGTCTGCCGCTGGATGTTACGGATGTTCACATCACTGTGGAGGAGGGACAGCAAACTACTGACGTGATATTTGGCCCCTCGTGGCATGGTACCGACGGTGATCGTCGTGTGATTCTTGCTCGTGCGACGCTCAGCAGGAAGACGAGCCGACGGGTCGTAGACCTAGAGCTCCCCGGTGTACCAGAGCAGAACTGGAAGCTGGACCTTCCTAGCGATCCCGATCCCACGCCCGGATATTCACCATGGCAACTTGCGAACGATACCTCGACCTCCAAGATTGAGATGAATTTCCAACTGAACGCTGACCGCTGAGCTGCCTTTGCCAAGCTCACCCGGAGCGCTATCAATTTTGACAACTTCCCGAATGTCGCGCCGCAAAAGGCAACATCCGGGGCCATTGACCGCATATTCCCCATGTCCGCGTCTTTTCTTGCCACTTAAATCTTGACTGGTAATCCAGCCTGTAAAAACGCATCCATCATTGCCCAGTATCCGCACGCAAGCGTGACCCTATGTTGCCATCCGGATGTTCCCTATCAGCTCAAGATACGTTCAGGTATGACGACAACGATTCACGCAAACGACGGCAAGATTGCGTTCTACCGTGGAGACAAACAGGATGGCGATTGCCAAACGGCAATAACTTTGACCGCACCAAGTTCATCTTTGCCCTATTCCACATTGGATACTTTCATTCGATCATGCGCTGGTCGAGCAGTGTTTGATGTGACGAGCGTGCAATGATTGCCCACCGCTCGCTGACCTTCTGTAGGAATATACCTTCAAAGACAAAAATACTGCTGAGCCACGATAAACTTGCGATTAGAAAGCGGCTATAAAGGAATGCATATCTGCGAACCGTCACACTTTCGAGTGGCAAATATGCCGTCCTACAGAAATCTAAGGAGTTCACTCTTGTGCCGTGGCAACGCGAATTCGAAAACACGAGAGGAAAATCAATCGCAGGCACGGCGAGTGGGCAAGGTATCATTTGGGATTGGGTAAATTCCCACCAAAAAGGGCTGGGCATTTCCTAAGCTAGGCCACTTAGTAACGTGTAGATAGGTTCGAAAGCCACTCCGGTGAAATAGCTATCAGTTGGCTTTGTAGCGAACGATCCAAACCAGTGATGGTTAGAACCCCAAATAATATCAATGCGCTTCCGAACAATCGCTTGGCGGTTTTGCCCGTGTTGAGAATTCGCCCACGCCAGTTCATCAGCGTTGCTCTTGAGGCCATGCTGATCAGCAGAAGCGGGATTGCTGCTCCCAAACCAAACAGAAACATGGCTAGCGCCACTTGGCCAAGATTTTGGCCCTGTGCCGCCAGCAAAGATGCTGCCCCTAAAGTGGGTCCAACGCAGGGGCTCCAAATGGCACCAAGCAGCAAGCCTGTGCCAAATTGTCCGCCAATGCCGGAGCTTTCATCACTGCCAAAACGCTGTTGCAGCCAATTGCCAACTGGGCCAGCCGCTATTGCAAATTTAGCTTCCAACGCAGGTACGATAAGAAACAGGCCGAATCCAATCATCAGTCCGGCGGCCACTTGCCGAAACACGGTTTCATCCAGACCAATGGCAAAGCCTATGGTGGCTACAAACAGGCCTATGGCCACGAACGACAGGCTCAGGCCAGAGGCAAGCGCCAGCGGCCCAAATCTGTGTTTTGAGAGAGCCGTTCCAAACACAATGGGAAGAATAGGCAGCACGCAAGGCGACACAGTTGATAATATCCCCGCAACGAAAGCGAGGCCGATGCTGCTCCATTCCATGTTTGTTATAGAGCCTTGGTCATTACGGCTTTGATCACAGGCAAAGTGGTGTTGCCCGTCATCCGGCCCATTTCAGTTTTGCCCTTGAAGGCGATCAAAGTGCTGCGTTGCGTAACGCCGAACCTGCGCATCACATCCTTCTGTTTGTCGAAATCGACAACCAAAACCACCAAATCTTTGAACGCGGGTTCCTTCTCCAATTTTTCGATCACGACACGTTGTGCCTCGCAAGTTTCGCACCATGTGGCGGCCACGTGAAGCAGGATGGATTTGCCAGCGGCCTGGGCCGCCTCAAACGTCGCTTTGTCAAATCCTGGGCCTTGCACCGCAAAGGCCGAACGAGTTGAAAATGCTATCGCAGATGCGGATAAGGCAAAAAGTGCGTGTCGTCGGTTCATTTGGAATCTCCCTTGTTTGAATTGAGTTTGGGCACGTCACAGGCATCGCCCGTATTGCAGCCAGAATCTGATCCACACCCACACTGCGCGCTGGCAAGTTGAACCGATTGATAGTGCCGCCAGTATAAATAGAAGCCGGTTAAGACCACAGCTGTAACAATGATGCCAAGCTCAATGGATTCAAAAAATGAAGCCCCCGCCGCCCCAACACCAACCAGAGCCGTTCCGGCAAAGATGGGTGCAAACAACGGCGCGCAGCAGGCCACACAGGCCGCACCTGCCACCAAGCCAGATTTCCAGTAACGCATAGTTGAGTTCTCCTTTTTTGAACTCAGCGCTATATGCCACCTCAAGTAACTTGAGCTGCAAGCTAAAACGACATCACGGGAGATCACGAAAATGAGAGAATTTGGAATTGGGGATTTGGCAAAGCGTTCAGGTGTTCCCGTGGCCACCATCCGTTACTACGAAGAAATCGCTATTTTACCAAAAGCCGCACGCCGCAAAGGCGGCCAACGCAGCTATGATGAGCGCATTATGCGGCGCCTCAAGTTCGTCAAAAACTGCCGCGAGCTCGGATTCACACTTGAGCAAGTGAAAACCCTTCTCCATTTGTCGGAGCCAAAGAATCTAACCTGCACAGAAGCCAAAGAGCTGTCGGTGGTGCAGTTGGCCACCGTGCGCAAGCGCATTGGTGAATTGCAATCGATTGAAAAGGAACTCGCCAAACATCTGGCAACCTGTGATTCCTTGTGTGGCTGCGGGCGGGTGCCAGAATGCCCAGTGCTGGATGTGTCTTCATTGAGCAGTTCGGTTTCGCTGCCATTGCAGCCAGCGTGAAGCGGCAATCAACGCCCATATGCCTTCGACAATACCGAATGGCCAAGCACCTTGCAGGAATCCGTAGACAGATCCCAGAACGCATGCACCCGCGAAGGCAAATATCCACCACGGATTTCGATCCTCCAAGGCGTAGCATATGAGCATCGCTGTCACCGCGAAGAGGCCAAATATCGTCAAAGGGTCCATGTGCGATTACCTCCATTCGGGTCGACGTGTCCGTCGCGCTGCTCGTTATCCGGATACATGCGAAGTCGCCTAGATTCGTAGTCTGCACAACTTTCAGCAGTGTTTGAGTTGTGGGAGTCGGAACTAGATCGACTTAAGTTCGTCCGCTAAGTCCGCCCATGATTGCATGAGCTCTACGCGCTTTTGCCAGTAAGTTGCGCGATTGTAAGTGCGCCTAATTGCGTTCTTGTCTTGATGGGCAAGCGCGGCTTCGATCACGTCGGGAGAAAAATTGCGCTCATTGAGAATTGTGCTTGCTGACGACCGGAATCCATGCGCGACATTTCGTCTTGAGAATATCCAAGTCTTCGAAGTGCAGAAACGAATGCAGCCTCAGAGAGCGGCTTTGCCTTCGAGGGGATTGATGGGAAGACAAGATCACCACCATCCGACAACGACCAGATGCCTTTAAGGATAGCGATTGCCTGCCGCGATAATGGCACTTCGTGCGATCGGCGCATTTTTGTTCGTTCTGCGGAGATTTTCCAAATCTTGCTGGCGAAATCAATTTCGCCTCTGCACATTCCGCGCACTTCACCGGGGCGGCAGAAAGTTAGGCTCAAGATTTGTATAGCCGCCTTAATCGTTGGCCAGCCATCGAATTGATCAATAGATGCCAACAATGCCCCGAATTTCTCTTCATCGACAATGGCCGCTCGCGGCTGAACTTTGGGCCGTAGAAGCGCGCCCCTTAACGCGATGGTGGGGTCAGTCTTGGCACGGAGCGTAACAATCGCCAGATTGAAGACACTGCCAATAACACCCCGCAATCGGCGAGCGGATTCCCGCCGACCTGTTTTTTCGATTTGTTTGAGCAAATCCAGCAGCTCAGCAGCGGTGATATCAGTAACTGGCCGGTTTCCGATCGAAGCAGCAAGGTTGAAAAGAAGCCAACGGTTCTTCTTCAGTGTTGAAGCTGCAGCATCATTTGATTCAAGATTAGCCAGATATTCCTTGGCAACTAGTTCAAAGGTACAATTGGCAGCAGTTCGTGCTGCAATATCGTCCAACCGCTTTTGTGCACAAGGGTCGGCACCATCCAAGAGGCGGTTTCTGGCGTGATCGCGTTTGCTCCGCGCGTCAGCCAAACCTACAACCGGGAAAGGCCCAATCGATAACAACTTTTCCTTGCCTAGAAAGTGGTACTTCATGCGCCAGAGTTTTGAGCCGTTAGGCTGGACTAAGAGGTACAGTCCACCGCTGTCCGAAAGCTTGTAAGGCTTGTCACGCCTTGCGGCATTTTTGATGGCCATTTGAGTGAGAGACATTGGGGGTATCGCCTACTGAGGGTTTTGTTCGATACCCCCAGATATACCCCCACTTTTGGGGTATGCAACGTGACCCCAAGAGTCCCTATGCGTACCGAAGGCACGCATAAAGCACGGATGTTCAACAAAAAAATTCGAAAATATTTATCTATGAGGAAGTTGGATGGTGCCCGGGACCGGAATCGAACCAGTGACACGCGGATTTTCAATCCGCTGCTCTACCAACTGAGCTACCCGGGCAACTTGGTGACGGGCTGTATAGGTGATCAAATCAGCCGTTGCAACCTCGTTTAAGACAAAAAGAAACCCCGCAGAAAAGCGGGGTTTCGCTGTGTATTTTGCTTCAGGTTTTGGCGATGTCCACGTCCTTGGTATCTTTCAGGAAGAAGAATCCGATGACAGCTGAAACCAGCGCCACCACCACCGGATACCAGAGTCCGGCATAGATATTGCCTTCAAAGGCCACGATCGCGGTGGCGAGCAGAGGCAGCAAACCGCCAAACCAGCCATTGCCGATGTGATAGGGGAATGACATCGATGTGTAGCGAATATTGGTGGGGAACATTTCCACCAGAAACGCTGCAATCGGGCCATAGACCATGGTCACATAAAGCATCATCGCAGTCAGGATTGCCAGTGCTGCAACCCAGTTGACTTTGTCCTTGGCAGCAAAGCCAGCGACGACTTCGCTTACCGTTGCCTTGCCGGTGCCATCGGTTGCCACATCGACCTTGTCAAGATGGGCGACGTCGGCGATCTTTTTGGCTTTGGCATCGAGCGCCATGCGCGCCTCAGAAACAGCGGCCAGCGCATCGGGTGCCTTGCCCGCTGTCAAAGCAGCCGATATTTTGTCAGCCTGATCTTTGGTCAGGGCAATATCGCTGGTTGCGAGTTTCAGGTGTGGATAGCCTGAGTCTGCCAAAAGCTTGGACCAGGCAAAGGGTGTAAAGCCTTCAACCTTGGTGCCATTAACATCGATTGAAGCTTTGGACCCCGCCGCACCTTCAACAGATTTGAATGACAAACCAGATTTGGTCAGGAAGTCTTTGGCCTTATCGCAATCACCATATTTTGACCATGGCCCGGCAAACACCGTGAAATGGCATTCTGCAGGATCAACCGTAACCGCAATCTGAGTCTTTGCGGCATAAGCTGAAAGATCAGGATTGACCGCTTGGGCCAGCCAGCCAAAGAGCGGGAAGTAGGTGAGGGCACCTAACAAGCAGCCAGCAAGAATAATATTCAAGCGGCCAATGCGATCAGACAGTGAACCAAAGATCACAAAGAACGGTGTGCCGATGAGCAGTGCGATACCCACCAACCAATAGGCCGTCACATAGTCAACCTTCTGGGTGATGGTGAGGAAGAACAGAGCATAAAACTGGCCTGTGTACCAGATCACACCTTGGCCCATGGTTGCTCCCAACAGTGCAAGCAACACATATTTATTGTTGGGCGAGCGCAGGAATGAATCGGTTAAAGGCTGGCTTGAACCTTTGCCTTCATCCTTCATTTTTTGGAACACCGGTGATTCATTGAGCTTCAACCGAATCCATATCGAAAAAATCAAGAGGAACGCAGAGACCACGAAAGGAATACGCCAGCCCCAATTGGCAAAATCGGCCGCTGATAAATAGCCACGCGAAAGACCAATAACCAACAGTGATAGAAAGAACCCAATGGTTGCCGTGGTTTGAATCCAGCTGGTGTAATAGCCGCGCTGGCCATGTGGTGAATGTTCGGCCACATATGTTGCCGCACCACCATATTCGCCACCCAGAGCCAAGCCTTGCAGCAAGCGCAGCGAAACCAGCAAAATAGGGGCAAGCCAGCCCAGTGTTGCAAAAGTAGGCAGCAAACCGACAGCGAAGGTCGCAATACCCATGACCAGCATGGTCACGAGGAATGTGTATTTGCGGCCGATCAAATCGCCCAAGCGGCCAAAGAACAGCGCACCAAAGGGGCGCACCAGAAAGCCTGCGGCGTAAGTTGCAAAGGCCGCTAACAACGCAGCCGTATCATTTCCCTTGGGGAAAAACAAAGCTGCAAAGAATGGTGCCAGCGTGGCGTAGAGATAAAAATCATACCACTCAAATATTGTTCCGGTCGATGAGGCGAAGATGACGAATTTTTCATCTCGCGTCATGCCTGTTGAAGGCAAGTTTGATGCGTTTGACATTATAAAAGCTTCCTCCCTGAAGCAGCTGATGTTTCGGCGAAGGTGATTCAGCTCTTAAGTATTGGCCGATATCGCGTCCGCTAAGAGCAAACTCTTAATGCAGCGGGGGATGAAAGTCGAACAACTTCTAATTTTTTTTGGAGAACAAAGTTCAAGCCAGATGGTCTTGGCCGTCTTCATCTTCGTCCTCAACGACGGGGATGGCATATTTGCCGCCGAGCCAGCTGTTCAAATCTTCATTGGCACAGCGAACTGAACAGAAAGGGTGATATTTCTGCGTCGATGGTTTCTTGCAAATCGGGCAAGGCTTGCGCGGCCGAAGCGGAACAATTTCAGCCATCACAACTCACTAATGGGTTGGCTCATCCATTTTTGCTGAACTGGAAAGCCTGCGCCCTGCAGGAGCAACACGGTTTCATAAAGTGGCAGACCAATGACTGCCGAATGTGAACCGGCGAGATAGCGCACAAAGGCTTCGGCTCTTCCCTGAATGGCATAACCGCCAGCCTTGCCGCGCCATTCTTCTGATTTTAGATAGCTTTCAATGTCATCGCGTGAAAACCGCTTGAAGCGGATTTTGGTTTCAACACAGCGTGAGGTTTTCTTGCCGCCCGGCGCAATGACTGTCACTGCCGAATAAACCCAATGCGAACGGCCCGACAGCAGCGTTAAACAGTCCTTGGCTTGTTGATAGGTTTCAGCCTTTGGCAAAATCCGGCGGCCAAGACCCACCACGGTGTCAGCGGCCAAAATATAGGTATTCTCGCCCAACCCCTTCACCAGCGGCATATCCTTGGCCTTATCGGCCTTGGCATCGGCCAGTCTGATGGCCAAGCGGCGCGGCGTTTCGCGCTTGAGTGGCGTTTCAACAACGTCTGATGGGTTGAGAAGATCAGGTGCCAAGCCAATGCGGTCAAGCAGGCTCAAGCGGCGCGGCGAAGCGCTGGCAAGAACCAGTTTGGCCCGTGAATCGATCAATTATTTGAACCGATAGTTGATGCGGCCCTTGGTCAAATCATAGGGCGTCATTTCAACCATAACCCTGTCACCCGCCAGAACGCGAATGCGGTTTTTGCGCATTTTGCCGGAAGTATGAGCAATAATTTCGTGGGCGTTATGATCCAGCTTCACCCTGAATGTTGCATTGGGCAGAAGCTCGGCAACCGTGCCCTCAAACTCCAGCAATTCTTCTTTAGCCATTCGATTCCTTTATATAGTCAGCAATTTGGGGTTCCTTTGAACCGGAACGGGGTTAAAATCAAGCGGCGTGACATTTTGAACGAGAGACTGGCTTGTCATTCGAGCAATTGTATGATCACTCTAAACAGTGATTTGAAGGTTTATACCATGGGTAAATTGACGACGCATGTTCTTGACACGGCGCTGGGGAAGCCTGCGGCGGGTTTGCGCATTGAGGTGTGGAGCGGGCAATTGCTGAAATCCATTGTCACCAATGCTGATGGTCGGGCCGATGCGCCGCTTCTCGAAGGGGCAGGCTTTGTTTCAGGCCAATATGAGCTGCGGTTCTTTGCTGGCGATTATTTGCGCTCGCTTGGTTTGACACTGGTTGAGCCACTTTTCCTCGACGTGATCCCCATTCGATTTGGTATCGCCGATGCTTCACAACATTTTCATGTGCCGTTGCTGCTCTCGCCTTTCGGTTATTCGACTTACCGGGGCAGTTGATGAACAGGCTTCAATTCATGCGGCGCGGGCGAATGGTGCAGATTGAGAAATTCACACCCGATCAAACACTGCTTGACTATCTGCGCCTCACGGAAAAATCGAAAGGCACAAAAGAAGGCTGCAATGAAGGCGATTGCGGGGCCTGCACTGTTGTGTTGGGAACACCTCATAATGGCGGTGTGCGTTATCAGGCGGTCAATGCCTGCATCGTTCTGCTGGGCCAAATTCATGGCAAGGAATTGATCACGGTGGATGATCTGGCCCGCGGCGGTGTGCTTCATCCGGTGCAACAGGCGATGGTTGATGCTCATGCCTCGCAATGCGGGTTTTGTACGCCCGGCTTTGTGATGTCGCTGTTCTCACTGGCGCATGAGGGTCGCCAAGTTTCGCGCCAGGATGTGGTGGAACAGATTGCCGGCAATCTCTGCCGCTGCACAGGTTATCGTCCGATTATTGATGCGGGCTTGGCGGCTTGCGGATCACCGGATGATCATTGGCAAAGCGCCCAAGCTGAAACCTCGGCAAAGCTGGAATCAATCAGGGGTGATCTTTTTGTGGGTAACGAGCAATCCTTTTTTGCCGCCCCCGCATCAGCTGAGGCGCTTGCAGAACTCTGCGCCAAACACCCCGAAGCCACCATCGTTTCAGGTGCTACCGACGTGGGCCTATGGATCACCAAACAAATGCGTGCGCAGCCCAAGATTATCCACACAGGCCGTGCCCAAGGCTTTGCCAATGTTGAGGATCATGGTGATCATATCTCGATTGGGGCCGGTGCCACCTATGCCGATGCTTATGACGCGCTGGAAAAACTCAGCCCCGATTTGGGTGCGTTGCTCAAGCGCATTGGCTCGCGCCAAGTGCGCGCCTCAGGCACTATTGGTGGCAACATTGCCAATGGTTCACCCATTGGTGACATGCCCCCGGCTCTCATTGCCATGGATGCCACGCTGCATTTGCGCCATGGCAAGATCGAACGCAAAATCAAGCTTGAGGATTTCTTCATCGCTTATGGCAAGCAAGATCGTAAAGCAGGTGAACTGGTTTGGCGCATTGATGTGCCCAAGCCCAAAGCCAATCAAATCTTTCATTGCTCAAAGATCAGCAAACGCTTTGACCAAGACATTTCGGCCGTCATGGCCGCGTTTCTGTTTACGCTTGATGGCCAAACGGTCACTGCCGCCCGCATCGCTTATGGCGGCATGGCGGCCACGCCAAAGCGTGCTTTAAAAA
>JAYVXY010000065.1:0-2243 GCA_043784785.1 Aestuariivirga sp.
TAGTCGTAAACCTTGTAAGCTTCGGCCACGGTCTGCCCGGTTTCCCACAGCCGGTGCAGGATATAGGCTTCCAGTTCCGGCATGTCTTTGGGGTAAACCGTTTCCCAATCATGCAGGCCTTCAAGTGCGCCCAGCATATAGCGGAAGGTGTTGCGCAGCTTGCGATAGTTTTCTGTGGCGGATTTTAGAATTTCCGGCCCGATGCGCATGTCATCGCTGTAATCGCAGGTAGCGACCCACAGGCGCAGAATATCAGCGCCGGAATTCTTGATCACCTCTTGCGGCACTGTGGTGTTGCCAAGAGACTTCGACATTTTGCGGCCATCTTCGGCCAGCGTGAAGCCGTGGGTGATCACCTGGTTATAAGGTGCCCTGCCCCTTGTGCCGCAGCTTTCGAGCAGTGAGGAATGAAACCAGCCGCGATGTTGGTCGGAGCCTTCGAGATAAACATCAGCAGGCCATTTCAAATCGGGGCGCTCTTCGAGAACGAAAGCGTGGGTGCAGCCTGAGTCAAACCACACATCGAGAATGTCGCGCACTTGTTCAAAGTCATCTGGATTGTGATCAGGGGCTAGATATTTCGCGGCAGCGTTTTCTTCATACCAAGCATCTGCGCCATGTTCACAAAATGAATCATAAATACGTTGGTTCACTTTGTTATCGTTGAGGATTTCGTCGCTGGCTTTATTGACGAAAACCGCGATGGGAACACCCCAGGCGCGCTGGCGCGAGATCACCCAATCAGGGCGTTGCTCGATCATGCCGCGCAGACGGTTCTTGCCGGCGGGTGGAAAAAACTGCGTGGCTTCGATTGCCGTGAGTGCTTTTTCACGCAATTGCTTTTTGTCCATCGAGATGAACCACTGCGGTGTGTTGCGGAAGATCACAGGCTTTTTCGAGCGCCAAGAATGCGGGTAGTTGACTGGCCGCTTGATTGGCTTGGTCAGCAACATGCCAGCCGCTTCCAACGCCTCAATCACGCGCTTGTTGGCATCACCCCAACGGCCATGATGATCGATGACGCGAGCGCCTTCAAAACCTGCGGCTTCGGGTGTGTAAAATCCATCGGGGCCGACGGGAGTAGGCACCGTGTCGTCAATTTTTCTATCTCGCAACAATTTTTGGTTTGCGATCCAAACATTGTAATCGTCTGCACCATGGCTTGGTGCAGTGTGGACAAAGCCAGTGCCCGCATCGTCGGTGACGTGATCGCCATCGAGGAGAGGGACGTGGAGCGGGTAGCGTCGATCATTAGAATTGAACGGGTGAGCGCACTCCCCAACGAGCAGGGCATCAGCAGAAATCCTGCGCACTGATTCAAATCCGGTGACTCTTGCTGCGTCGAAGACCTGCTTTGCTAATTTATCGGCAACAATAATTCTGGAACCAACCTTTAGCCAATTGCCTTCAGGTGCTGCTGTTACTTTATACTGTGAGTAATCGATTTTTCTGGAAAATGAAATTGCACGATTGCCCGGAATTGTCCAAGGCGTAGTTGTCCAAATTACAACAAAGGTCGGTTCTAGTTCGACGCCAACTGGATTCAGTTCGCCGAATTCATTCCATTCCGCTTGGCCCGGTATGGTTGAAGGCCCATCACCAACAACCATCTTGCAAGGAAACTTCACAAAGATCGTATCAACTTCCACATCGGCATATTCAACTTCAGCTTCTGCCAAAGCCGTGCCTTCGACCACGCTCCACATCACTGGCTTTGAGCCGCGGTAAAGTTGGCCGTCGCCCGCGAACTTCAACAGCTCACGCGCGATGATGGCTTCGGCTTTGAAATTCATGGTGAGATAAGGATTGTCCCAATCACCTTCCACGCCGAGGCGTTTGAATTCTTCGCGTTGGATGTTCACCCAGTTTGTCGCAAACTCGCGGCATTCTTTGCGGAATTCATTGATCGGGATCGCGTCTTTGTTCTGGCCCTTGGCGCGATATTGTTCTTCGATTTTCCATTCAATCGGCAGACCATGGCAATCCCAGCCGGGCACATAGTTCGAATCCTTGCCGCTCATTTGCGCGCCGCGCACCACGAGGTCTTTCAGAATCTTATTCAGAGCATGGCCGATATGGATGTTGCCGTTGGCATAGGGTGGGCCATCATGCAGCACGAATTTTTCGCGGCCCTTTGATTGTTCGCGCAGCAGCTTGAACAAATCCATATCCGCCCAGCGCTTTAAAAGCTCCGGCTCTTTCTGCGGCAGGCCAGCTTTCATCGGAAAGTCGGTTTTCGGCAA
>JAYVXY010000066.1:0-2228 GCA_043784785.1 Aestuariivirga sp.
TTCGTCGCAATCATCGCGGGACAAAGACGAGACAATCGCCAAGGCGGTGCCGCGCGCTGCGCCTGCGGTGGTGGCTGCGCCGGTCAGGAAGGCGGGGCGCTAACCGCCACAAACCCCGCCAGCAGCGCCTCAATCGCGAGCGAAGCCGGGCCGGGCACCGGCACCTTGCCCTGCTCCCACTTGCGGATCGCGTCGTCGCCTTTGCTGTGAGACATCCGCAGCTCCCGCGCCAGTTCGGTGCGGAAAAGCGGGCGTTCCAGCCCGCGCATCTGGCCTAGTTTGGAGCGGGCGGCGGTGATGTCGGCGGGGGTCATCAAAACCCCCGCGCTTGCATTTTCTGGAAAACCGGCAACCATCGCCGTGCTTGGTCGCGCGCATAACGTGGCCCCACAAATGCTTTTGCCCCCGCGCTGGCCACGTCGCTGATTTGAACAACAGTCCCGTCCCGCGCGATCACATGCAGGCCATGGACCCATGCAATCTGATTGATTTCATCCTCAATATCCGCGTATGGCGGCGTGAAGTAGGGTCGAAATGGCTCCATACAATCGCCGCTCTGGTCGCCGCAAATTTCGACGGCTTTGTCTGCGACCGTTTTGGAAAATCCCAGTCCCTTGGCTGCGCTGTGCGCCGGTACACGGCGGACTTGCTGCATCAGCATAGGCGCGACGCCGCGCGAGTCAGACATATCGAATTCAAGGGCGTGGACCATCTTCAATGATTCATCCGACAGAAGAGCTTCATCTATAGCGACTCCCAGGAGGTAACCGCCCCGTATCCTTCCGGCGCTGACTGCACGGCTTGTATTGGCGGGAAGAGATTGGGAAAAAACTTTTATGGCGATTGTCATTTGCTTTTCTCCGTCCTTCAGATCGCCTTGATGCTTTTGATTCCCACTTGCGAATGCGATGGGATCACTTTTTCCAGCGCCGCGAAAATTTCATCGGCAAGCTTCATGGAAACAGCGCATTCAGTATCTTTATGCATTGCCAGCACCGCAGCTTGTGGCGCACCCTGCAAAAAGGATTGGATAAAATCCATTTGAGCCTTCGCGCGCACCCGCTCTTGCGGGTGGAAATGGTGCGTTTCTATCAGAAATTTTTGTGAGTGAGCGGTGATTGTGAAGGTTGCCATTGTCTTTCTCCGGCGTTTGGGTCATGCGCGAATGATGCGAACAATTTCGCCGCGCCCGTTCCCTTTGCTCGTTTCCAATATCCTCAATATGGCGCTTTAATCGCCATAAGTCAAGCGCTATTTTCACAAAATCCCGCTTTAATCGCCATTATTTTCGCAGAAGGAAAATCCGATGATTGATCCGCAATTCGCCGGGGTTGCCCTGTGCGCGGCTGGCCTGCTGTGGCGGGTATCTGAATAATGGACCCGTGGACGGCGATCCTCAACAAGGCGGGTGATTACGGCCCATGGGGCCTTGTCATCGCGGCCATGGGCATGGCGCTTGCCTGGGCCACGCTTCGCAATGCCAAATTGCAGGACATCCGCGCCGCCGACGCTAAGGAAAACATCCGCGCCTTGATCGAGAGCACCAGCGCAACCGATAAATTTACCGCTGCCATGAACGTGCGCACGGAAGCAATCAACGACTGGGGACGCCAGATGGCGGCGCTGATCGATGCGATGAAGGAACTGCGGGCCGGGCAGGACCGTTTTCTGGAGAAACTGGCCAATCGCGACGAAAGGAACGCGCGATGATGTCGTTCGGGATAGGCGCTTGGCTTGCCGCGCATTTGCACATGACATCGGCGCGCCAGCAGGAAATCAGCCAAGCCTTGAAACGCGCGCACGAGCAAAACTGCGCCGCGACCAAGCGCAATATCGAAGCCTCAGAGCGGCAAATTGCAACGCCATTTGCTCCATTGCAAGATGTGCCAAATTCTGAAAAGGCAATCAATTCATTGCTTTGCCAAATCCGCAAAAACCGAAAGGCACGCCGTGATCAGACTTTTTAATGATCTGCGGCATTCGAGATTATTTCTCGAAATGGTTGTAGAACTGTCGCTTTTAGCCATCCTTATTCTGTCATTCCCGTATAAATTATTGAATGATATCTTTAACTCGGTGGCGATTGCTGTTTGGTCCGCTGTTCTGGTGTCATATCTGCCAATCGTTCTCACGGCGCTGCGCAAACCCTATCCCACGGTCGGCGACCGGCTGGCGGCGGGCATTTGCGCGGGGGGCATCACCATCCTGATATCGTCGGGCGTGCAGAT
>JAYVXY010000067.1:0-2221 GCA_043784785.1 Aestuariivirga sp.
CCGGAACCGTTCCAGGCTACCTCAAATTGGTCGAGGAAGAAGGAATCGTTGTCCAGAAGAGCCATCTCGGCGGACTGGTCGGATATTTTTTCTCGGAAATCGGCGCGCTGAACGAGATTGTTCACATCTGGGCCTATTCCGATCTTGTCGACCGCGAAACCCGGCGCGCCAACCTCGCCAAAGATCCTGCATGGCAAGTGTTTCTCCCGAAAATTCAGGCGCTTATCGAAACCATGGACAACAAGATATTGAAGCCCGCAGCTTTTTCTCCGCTTGCTCGAACCTGAACAGCAGCGGTGATTTTGCCTCAACAGGGACATGGTCCATGCCGAATATAATTTCGCCGTCAAAGCCGCCAAGGACGGCCTTCTGGAGCCGATCGATTTTTCTGCGGTCAAGAAAGCTGACCTCGATCCGCGTTCCGTCAATGATAATGGGGTTGGCAGCGTCTGTGTTTCGTTCGCGACCGGTTTCAATACCGATGCGCTGGGCGCAAAAGCGCCCAAAAACTGGGCCGATGTCTTCAATACCACATCTCGGTTTTCAGTGCGGCGACTACTATGGCAAGAATGAATACTGTTTCAATTGCCACCAGCGCCAACGGACGCCAGCCAACTTCCATGAGATTCTCAATGGATGTTTTCATGCCCACGGCGGCAATGGCGCAAACCAGACACCAGCGCGAAGCACTCGCGATGATTGGCAGCGCGCCAGCCGGGATCAAGCCAAAACTATTGATAATGGCCAAAACGGCGAAGGCGACAAGAAATAGGGGCAGCAATGGCCCGCGCTTGCCGCTCACCGCGACAGTCTGGCGACTGTAGAACCAGGCAATGGCCATCACAGCAGGCATCAGCATCGCCACGCGCAACAACTTGACGTAAGTAGCAACCACCGCCGCCCTGTCGGAGATGAGATGACCGGCGCCAACCACCTGCGCCACATCATGGATAGTGCCTCCAAGAAGAATACCGGCGGCCCGGTCGTCGAGGAACAAGGCCCGCACCAGGGGCGGATATATAATCATGGCCAATGTGCTGAAAATAGTGACGGCAATGACTGTGAAAAGCGTATCGCGCTCCTGATGCTTGTGCGCGGGCAAGACAGCCGAAATAGCCAACGCAGCGGACGCTCCGCAAATAGCCACCGCTCCGCCGGTCAAGATGCCCTGATTGATCGTCAGGCCCAGCGGCTTGGCAACATAGCGCCCCAGCAGAATAGTGGCGACAACGCCAAATGGCACCAAAAGCACCGGCATGAGTCCAAGCTCGGCTATTTGCCCGACACTGATGCTTGCGCCTAGAAGGCTGACGCCAATGCGAAGTATGGACCTGGAACAGAAGGCGATGCCCGGAGCCGCGACGGTTTCTTTCGACAAAAAATGAAATGCGATGCCAACCAGCAGGGCATACAGCAATGTTGGACCGCCATGGTGGTCCGAGATAAATGTGGCCGCCATGGCAATGATGGCGCTGATCAGCACACCCGGCGCCAGGCGGCGCCATTCGCGCGCAATACCGCCGATGCGCCCGACCTTGGGCATATCGGACTGAGTGCTCGCGGGCACCGGGATATCGTGCATTTTTATTCCTCTGAAACGCCACGCGGAGCTAAATTTGCGCGTCGGAAGGACAGGGTGCAATCAGTCGGCGACAACCTTTGAAGCAAGACTTTTCAGGCAGCGGCGGCATGTTTGAAACCGGGTTCTGCAAAGGGTTGCGGACCAGCCCGATCTTGCAAAGGTCAGTGCGCTTTCCCGCATTGAGCGAAATAGATGCGACGCGACAAAGGGGAGCCGATGGCAACTCATTTCACGCCCTTTCCTCACGCGGAAAAAGTCCTCGCACAATTCGGTCGATGACCATGGCGCAAAACAATATGGCGAGGCCTGCAAGCAAACCTTGGCCTTTTGCCGCATATTGCAATGCTTCCAGAATACTCGCGCCCAAGCCACCCGCCCCAATAAGTGACGCGATGACTACCATCGACAGGCACATGAGAATTGTCTGGTTGACCCCGGTAAGTATCGAAGGCATTGCGAGCGGCACCTCGACATAACGCAGCAGCTGCCAACGGGTGCAGCCAAAGGCGGTCGCGGCTTCTTTTGTTCCTTCGGGTACCTGGCGCATCCCCAGCGCCGTCAGCCGTATCACAGGAGGCATTGCAAAGATGATCGTCGCGAGCACAGCGGGGGGCTTGCCTGTCCCGAAAAATGCGATGA
>JAYVXY010000068.1:0-2207 GCA_043784785.1 Aestuariivirga sp.
GCGGCGGCTCTGTCAAATCAATTGAATAGAAGTGCTTTTACAAAAGCAAAAACGAACACGGCAAACCAGCCAACGACAAAAATTGAAAAAGCAATAGTCGCGCCGAACACCACAAAGCCGAGCAACGCCAATCCGGCGCGTTCGCTCCAGCTCGCACGAGAGTTCGTCGCTTCTTTTAGAAACCAGTGATAAAGCGCAGGAATCGGCGCGCGTTTCGCCGGATTGACGATTTTAAAGCGGCGCGACGGCCCATATTCGCCGCGTTCGGCGTCGTAATCGAAGTCCCATTCGTTTCGCATGATAACAGGATAGCACAACAATGGACGTTTGGAAAATTGGCGTTGCTATTTCGCTGCAAAACGGAATGTCGCCAGTTCTGGCCATTATTGCAAGGGATTTACTCGGCTTAAAAGGCCATGTTGCTGACGTTGAAAAGGGATTTTCCGCATGGTCTGGCGCGCTCAAGGGCGCAGCGCAGATTATCGCTGGTGGCATGATGGTCGATGCCTTTGCCAAGATTGCCAAGCATGGCGACGATTTGCTTGACCAGCAAGATAAGATGCGCCGCGCCGGCATCGACAACCTAAAAGTGCTTGAAGCGACCTCGGTAGCGTATCAAAGCATCGCAAAGGCGGTTCCAACTGCAGCCGGTTCGGACATTCTGAAAACCGTCAACGAATTGAGCTTGGTTACAAAGGGCAATATTGACGAAGCGCTTGAATATGCGCCTAAAATGCTCAAGCTTTCGGCTTTGATCGGAAATGCGACAGGAAGGAACGGCGGCGACGACGCTTACAATATGATGCGCGCCGTCGAATTGCATGGCGACGTGCTCGATCCGGCAGCACGTGATAAGCTCTTGGGCGGCATGGCTCAGGCGATCATTGGTTCGGCGGGCAAGATCACCGGTGCTGATTTCTATCAGATGGCTTCGCAGGGTGGCGCGGCATTTATGCACTCTGCCCCTGATTTTCTAACCGGCGAAAACTCAGCGATTATGCAGGTTCTCGGCGGTGCTAAGACCGGCACGGCCATGATGAGCGCTTACCAGTTCGTCACCGGCGCTCATACCATGAGCAAGCAACAGGTTGCAGCCCTGAATGAACTCGGCTTGCTCGATATGTCCAAGGTTAAGAACGACCATGGCCGTTGGTCGCTTGGCATTGGCGCTATGAAAGGCGAAGAAAACTCGGGCAACCTTGCCAAGTATGCTGACGAGAATTTGATTCCGGCTTTGAAGGCGCACGGTGCATATGATGACGTGACGAAGCGAGAGCATTTCCTTGCAAAGATGTTTCCAAACCGCAACGTCCTTAAAATCATGGAAGACCTTGTCGATCCAAAAATGCGCCCGCTGATTGACGCGGAAGTGCAGAAATTCGGTCGCGCAAAACCAACCGATGCGGCCTACGACAGCTACATGAAAGACAATCCGAAGGGCGTCGAGGCGGGCTACGAAGCGCAGAAAAAATCTATGCTTGAAGCCATCGGTGCACCGTTGATGCAAGCCGCTATCCCGGTCATGAAAACGTTCACCGATGTATTCACCCAAATTGGGGCGGTGGCACAACAGAATAGCGGCGCGGTTAAAGCTCTCGGCGTGGCTTTTGCGGGTCTTGGAGCCGGACTGGCATTGCTTGGAACCTATAATATTGGCAAAAGCCTTCTTGGCCTTGGCGGGTCTATCGGCGTCCAGAACGTCACGGCTGGCGTTGTCAATGTTATGGGCGGGGCAGGGTCTTTGGCTGGCGCTGCTGGTGCGGCAGGAGCCGCAGGCGGCATGTCTTTCATGGGCGGTCTTGGCCGCATGTTGGGCGCAGCCGCAGGCGTTTTGGGAATACAAACAATTCTTGACGCTCAAGACCAACCGATTTTGGACGCAGCAAACCGCCGCTGGCAAATGAACCACGATTTCCCTGATTACGGACGGCACAATGTTGCACCCTCCGATAGGAATATTTATGCCGATCGCAAAACCAGCGAGTTTCAAAGCAAAATCGCTGGAATGAAACTTGAACTTCCGCCTCAAAAGCTGGAAGTGAAATTTCAACCCGCGCCTGTTGTGCTGAACGGGCGCATTGTTGGTGAGTTGCTTGGTAAAATGTTTGTATCTCAGTCCGGCGCAAATGGTGGGTCGTCTATTCACGATAGTGCCGCGGCTCCAACATGGCACGGCGCACATTAAGGCTCAAACATGCTTGTTCTCG
>JAYVXY010000069.1:0-2202 GCA_043784785.1 Aestuariivirga sp.
TCACCAGCATCGCCAGCACAATTCTCGCAACTATGTTGGCCGCCCTCATCGTCACGGCCATTTATGAAAGCCCATCATGGCGCAAACTCGCCGCCATTACGGGCGGCATGTTGGCGCTGCCGCATCTGGCACTGGCCATTGGTTTGAGCTTTCTGATCATGCCAAGTGGTGTGTTAGCGCGCTTCATTGCAGCGCTTTTGACTGGCTGGCAAACCCCGCCAAACTGGATCACCACACATGATCCCTATGGGCTTTCACTCATCGCTGCATTGGTGATCAAGGAAGCGCCTTTCCTTATTTGGGTGATGGCCGGCATTCTTAACCGCGAAGATGTGCGCCAGTCCTTTGCCAACCAAAATGCCGCTGCGACCAGTCTGGGCCATGGATCTGGATCAATATGGCTTCGGGTTTTCTTGCCGCAATTAATGCCGAAACTGATTTGGCCTCTGGTGATTGTGTTTATCTATGCCGCAACGGTGGTTGATATGAGCCTTGTCATCGGCCCCACCCAGCCGCCAACTTTAGCAACTGTTATTTGGGCTGACATTAACAGCGAACAAGTGACCCATAACGCGCGCGGCAATGTCGGGGCGCTGTTTCTTTCAGGCGCGCTGGTTCTGGCCTTGGGCTTCGTCTATGTGCTGGCAAAGTTGGTGAAACCCTTGTGGCATGAATTCATCGGCGCGGGCCCAAGCACTTTGGGGGCACCAATAATGATTGGCCGTGCCAAACACTTTGCGCTGACTTGGTTTTATATTTTAATTGCCGCGTTATTATTGTTTATGTCGATTGCGCAAAGCTGGCCGTTCCCTGATCTTATTCCAACGGCATCACCAAAGGCTTGGGGAGCAATTTTTCAAAACCCCAATACACTGCTCACCAGCATTGGCTTGGGCCTTGCCACAGCTACGGCGGCGCTTCTGCTCATTTTGCTCTGGCTTGAAAGCGTTGCTCAGAAGCTTGATCGGCTTTTACTGGGGCTGAGTTTGATGCTGCTCGGCCTGCCCGCGATCCTTGTTGGGCTTGGTCAATACCGCGCATTTTTGCAGTTTGGTTTGACTGGAAATCTATGGGGCCTGTTTCTCGCCCATCTCTTGCCAGTAGTCGCTTACATGAGTGTTGTGCTGGCGGGCCCTTACCGGGCGCTTGATCCGCGGTTTCGGGCAACGGCGCAAAGCCTGCAATCATCGCACGGGCGATTTTTCAGGGTGATCAAATTGCCACTGCTAAAAGCGCCAGTTCTGTCAGCACTAGCTGTTGGTTTCGCGGTGAGCTTTGGCCAATACATACCAGCCCAGCTTATTGCCGCTGGCAGGTTCAGCACCTTGCCCGTTGAAGCCGTGACACTCACCTCTGGAACCAATCGCCCACTCACCGCCGCCTTTGCGCTGTTGCTTCTGTTGCCGCCATTCTTGGTCTATGTGAGTGCCGCCTATTTCGGTCGGTCGCGCTGGAGCCAAAGATGAGCCTGCAATTGAAGAATCTGTCCTTGCGCTTGAATGGCAAAACTCTGCTTGCACCATTTTCACTCGAAATTGCAGCGGGTGAAATCGTAACGCTGATGGGGCCAAGCGGCAGCGGTAAATCGTCTTTGCTGTCCTATATCGCGGGCGATTTGAAACCACCATTGGCAGGGCAGGGCGAAGTTTTACTGAATGGAAAATCGGTTATCAGTCTTCGGCCCGAGCTTCGCCACATTGGGCGATTGTTTCAGGATGATCTTCTGTTTCCACATATGACAGTGGGTGAAAATCTTCTCTTTGCGGTGCCGCGGGGTAAACGCCGCGAGCGCGAGGAGATCATGAAGCTTGCATTGTCACGCGCCGAACTTGAAGGCTTTGAAGACCGCCCACCCCACACGCTTTCAGGCGGGCAGCGTTCGCGCGTTTCCCTGATGCGCGCCCTTCTGGCAAAACCGCAAGCCATGCTGCTTGATGAGCCGTTCAACAAGCTCGATCGCAAATTGCGCGGCACAATCCGCGACTACACATTCGCCCATCTGAAAGCCCGCAATGTGCCAACACTCTTGGTCACCCATGACCCAAGCGACTCCCCCACGGATGGTCGCATTTTCGAAATCGGCAAATCCGGCGAGATAAAATATGTTTGACCGTATCGCCCTCGAAATCACCAAACCTGTCGTTGATGCAACCGCCCGCCAAATCGTCAAAAATGGCATCAGCGCCGATCAAGTAACATTGG
>JAYVXY010000070.1:0-2200 GCA_043784785.1 Aestuariivirga sp.
CCCGCTCGATAAACACATCATCATCACCGGCCGCAACGCACGCGAGGAAGTGATTGAGCTGGCTGATCTGGTGACCGAGATGGAAATGATCAAGCATCCATTTAGGTCAGGCGTGAAGGCGCAGGCCGGGATTGAGTTTTAAACTGGAGACATAGAATGATCGTTCAGGCCTGCATAAACGGAGCACGCCCTTCAAACTTCCACCCAACCTTGCCTTTGACGATCCATGCGATGGCTCACGATAGTGCAGCTTGTATTGCCGCAGGTGCCGCCGAGTTACACGTGCATCCTCGTGATGCAAATGGCCAGGAAAGTCTGGCCGCGCAAACAATAGACGCGACAATCTTGGCCATTCGCGAGTCCTGCCCCGGCACTTTAGTAGGTGTTTCCACAGGTGAATGGATTGAGGGCAACCTGGTGAAAACACTTTCAGCAATCAACAGCTGGAACGTTTTGCCAGACTACGCTTCGGTAAATTTGAGTGAAGCTGGTGCGGAAGAAGTAATGGAACAACTTGATCACCGTGGTGTGGGAATTGAAGTGGGGCTGGCGTCCGCTGCTGATGCGGAACTTTTTGCATCTTTCAAAATTGCTCCACGTGCATTTCGGATACTGATCGAGATTAACGAGCAAGACAGTGCTGAAGCACTCGAAGCGGCAGACAATATCTCGGCCATACTCAAGAAAGAAAAAATTTCAAAATCGGTTTTGCTTCATGGCTTCGACGCCACAATTTGGCAATTCGTAAAATTGGCTGGTGAAAGATTGTGTTCTACCCGCATTGGTCTCGAAGACGGACGTACTTTGCCCGACGGAACCGCAGCTGCCGGAAACGTCGCAATGGTAAAAGCTGCTCTCAATTTATGGAAAGAAAAATCTTAGAAGAAAGCATAGGCGGGGATTGGGTTTTAGGGACAGTCAGATGTCGGTTGGCCGTGCAGTGATTTTGCCAAGCGGGCAATGATTGAATCCATTTCGATTTTTTTCTGCATAGGATATTCAATACGGAATTGAACGGTCTGCGTGCGTTTGCAGGTGGCAATTTCCTTTGCATAAAAGATCCGGTCATCCTTGGATCCGGAATAGGCTGCGAACCCGGCCTTGGGGTTCAGCTTGCTATAGGTGATGTTCCACTTGTCATCCCTTGAATATTGTAGATCGTTCTGGAATTCCTGAGCAACACTGTCAGCCGTGATATTGTTGCCAAAGACCAGAAGTTCAACCGCGCCATTATCGGCATGATAGGTCAGGCCATCGCCATTTTCGGGCGGATCAACATCATTCACAAATCCCGGAGGAATATCAATCGTTGCACCAAAACGAGGATTTGCATAGCTCGTCCAATCAGCGGCAAGGGCGCTGGTCGTCATGATCAATAGTGGAATAAGGAATTTCATGCCAAAAAGCCTACGTGGTTTGACGCATTTCATCAAGCGCGCGTCGCTGGCTTCCTTGACCTTCGGCAACGTTCAGCTTACTTAACGTCCACCAGCAGCGTTCCCACAAGGGAATGAAAGACATGTCCGATGCGGCCAACCCAATCAGGGGCCAAGGCGGAGCTGCCTAAAGCACTTTTCTTAGAAGTGCTGCGTTGCATATTTTTGGAAGGCGAATGCAATGCAGGAAAAATTAGGCGTAATGCTCTGTGGCCATGGCAGCCGCGATGAAGATGCGGTGACGGAATTTGCCGTACTCTCGCAACACCTTAAAAAGCGCCTGCCGCAATATCCTGTTGAATTCGGCTATCTCGAATTCGCCACGCCGATCATTCGCACCGGCCTCAATGCCCTCAAATCTGAAGGTGTCACCCGCGTGCTTGCCGTGCCCGGCATGTTGTTTGCCGCCGGCCACGCCAAGAATGACATTCCATCGGTGCTCAACACCTATGCCGCCGCCAATCATCTGAAAATCGAATATGGCAAGGAACTGGGCATTGATCCTAAAATGATGCGCGCTGCAGGCGACCGCATCCAAGAGGCTATTGATGCTGCCCCCACAAAAGTGCCGCTGCATGAAACCCTGCTGATGGTGGTGGGCCGTGGCGCTTCCGATCCTGATGCCAATT
The DNA here is from genome assembly GCA_043784785.1 of Aestuariivirga sp. Classification (GTDB taxonomy): domain Bacteria; phylum Pseudomonadota; class Alphaproteobacteria; order Rhizobiales; family Aestuariivirgaceae; genus Aestuariivirga. The sequence continues at coordinate 2,066 of JAYVXY010000070.1, forward strand.
CGAATGTGTCCAAAGTCACCCGAATTTTGTGGGAAGGCTTTGGCTTTGGCTGGGCCGAGACGTGTTATTCCGGCGTTACTTTTCCGCTGGTGGAACCGGGCTTGCAACATGCCGCCAAGCTGGGCTTCAAACGTA
>JAYVXY010000071.1:0-7338 GCA_043784785.1 Aestuariivirga sp.
TGGCGGAAGAAGAGGGATTCGAACCCTCGGTAGGCTATTAACCTACGCACGCGTTCCAGGCGTGTGCCTTAAACCACTCGGCCATCCTTCCGCACTTTAGTCACGCTTGGCTTGGAACTGGTCGTGGCCATCTCGTGTTTGGTGGCGTGGGAGTATACTATTGGCCAGAAAGGTTCAAGCTTTTGTGATTGTTATTTTTTCGGTTCAATTCCCATGTAATCCGAGTAAATAGAAGCCATCGAGGAGAGACCCATGTTGTTTTCCCGCCGCAAACCTGAAGCCGTTTCCGCCGCCCTTGCCTTGCCCGGCCGCGCCTCGGCCATTGCCACCTCCCAAAGCCATTTTGTCAATGGCCGCGCGGTCAAAGGGCCTTACCCTGAAGGCAGCCAAACTATCATTTTCGCCCTTGGTTGCTATTGGGGCGCTGAGCGTAAATTCTGGGACGTGCCCGGTGTTTGGGTGACTGCGGTTGGCAATGCCGGTGGTTTTACGCCCAACCCCACTTATGAAGAAGTCTGCTCTGGCCTGACTGGTCATGCCGAATCCGTTTTACTGGTGTTTGACCCTAAGCAGGTGAGTTTGGAACATTTGCTCAAAGTGTTTTACGAAGCCCATGACCCAACCCAGGGCAACGCCCAAGGCAATGATGTGGGCACCCAATATCGCTCAGCGATTTATTGGACCGATGGGGCCCAAGAGAAAACCGTGCGCGCCGCATCCGCTGCTTATCAAGACGCTTTGAAAAAGGCGGGCATGGGGGCCATCACCACTGAGCTTGCCGCTGCTGGACCATTTTACTTTGCCGAGGCCTATCACCAGCAATATCTGGCCAAGAACCCCAATGGCTATTGCGGGCTTGGCGGCACCGGTGTTTCCTGCCCCATCGGTGTGGGGATTGCCGCTTGAGCAAAAAGTCTGATCGTGACGATGCCGTTTCAGCTGGGCCAACACTGGCGCGGCTGGAACGGCTTTCACGTCTGATCAGATCTGCCAGCCAGACTGAAGGATTGAATGCCGCACAGTGGGAGGCCTTGCGTTATCTGGCCCGCGCCAACAGCTTTTCAAATTCGCCCGGTGCCTTGGCACGCTATTTGGGGGCGACCAAGGGCACCATTTCGCAAACCGTTATGGCCTTGATCAAAAAAGGGGCGATTGCCAAAACCTCGCGCGGCGATGATGCGCGTTCGGTGGTTTTAACCCTGACTGAAGCCGGACAGAAAATTTTAAATGATGATCCGCTTCTTGGCCTGGAAAAAAATATCGACAAGCTCGGTGATAAAACCGCCAAGCGTTTTGCCAAAGGCCTTGCCGAAATTCTGGATGGCGAAATCAAGCGCCAGGGTGAACCCAGCTTTGGCAATTGCAGCGCCTGTGCTCATGCCTCAAAAAAGCAGGGCGAGGTTAATTGCAGCGTCTTTCACGTGAATGTGAGTGCCGATGATATGGCTCTGTTTTGCGTTCATCACCAGGCCAAGGCTTAAGGGTCCCACAGCCCGTGCAATCTTTGTGCGGCGACCCGGCCAAAGCCCATCAGAACCGCGCGCCTGCGAGAGGCATGAAGCGGATGTTCAGAAGCGGGTCTGATGATTTCAGCGCCCCATTGATCGGCGATGATCAGGCCTGCATCCTCCGGCATCAATTCGGCAGGCATGGTTTGGGGAATGGCAAACGAAAATCGATCGCAAAATTCACGATATTCAGGCCATTTGGAATCAACCCTAAAATCCTCGGGCGATGATTTGATTTCAATGATCCAGAGCAGGCCTTTGGGCGACAAACCAATCACATCAGCGCGTCGACCGGAGGCCAGCGTAAATTCGGTGAGCAGTGCATAATCATGGGCGCGGAGCAGCCTTCCCACACCACGCTGGATCGCCGCTGCCGTTTCGGATTGGCGACCATCAGGTTTAAGCGCAGAGGCGGGGATATCCAGCGTCACGGGTTAAGGTTGATCCTCTTGAAACTTGTCGGCCACCAAAATTTCCAAAGCCGCCATTGCCGCTTCGGCCTGTGGACCTGAGGCTTCAACCATAACCGACGTGCCAATGCTGGCGGCAAGCATCATCAAGCCCATGATCGATGTGCCGGGTACGGTTTGGCCGTCTTTGCTGACGGTGATATTGGCATCAAAACCTTCGGCGCATTTTACGAATTTGGCTGAAGCTCTGGCATGAAGGCCACGTTGATTGATAATTGCAAGTTCGCGGGTTAATGTTGGCAATCAATCCCCCTGCAAAACTTGGCTTGCAATGTTGATATATTTGCGGCCTGCATCTTGGGCGGCAGATGCGGCTTTGGACAACGTGCAATCCTTGCGCACGCGGGCCAATTTCACCAACATGGGCAGGTTCAAACCGGCCACCACTTCAACACGGCCTTCTTCAAGCAATGAGATCGCAAGATTTGATGGTGTGCCGCCAAACATGTCGGTGAGTACAATCACCCCAAGGCCGAGATCCACTTTGGCGATGGCTGCTGCAATATCCTGGCGGCGCTCATCCATGCGGTCGTCAGGTCCGATGCAAATCGCTTCCATCTGCGGCTGCTTTCCAACCACATGCTCAAGTGCGCTGATAAATTCAGCCGCCAGCCGTCCATGTGTAACAAGAACCAAGCCGATCATTGCAATAACGATCCGAAATTCATAAGACTTTTGCGCCCCGTAAAACCAAGATTGCACTGTCTAGCGCTTTTTATGCCCATGTGAAAAGGTTTTAGCTGATCAATGCGCGAATTCTGGCTGCGGCGGATGCACTCGCAGGATCGACCCATAAGCGCTGGAAAGGCAGCCCAAGAATTTCTATGGACCTTTCTGCAGGCTCGGGCATCCGCGGAATTTCTGCGTGCGAACCAAGATCAACCACCAAGTGCAAAATGGCTCTGGCCTTGTGGCGTAAAGTCATAATTCCCCAGCCCCGGACTTCAAGCATTCCGGCCAGAGTTTTGGGCGGACTCACATAAATTCTGTCCTCAACTCTGATCAATTCAACTTGGTCATCGGCCACCAGTTTGGCGTGCAAGGGTTTTTGATTGATCCCAAAACCTTTGGTATCAATCAGCCGCAGAACCAGATCGGATTTGCCGCTGCCGGGCTTTCCTCTGATCAAAACCGCCTTGTTGCCAAAGGCCACGCAGCTGGCATGAAGAGTGGTGGTCTTCATGGCAGATCAGAGGCGGTCCAGCCCTCGGGCAATGCCGGAATGCGCACGATAAATCTTGCACCCAAAATCGGCTTTTCACCGTTTTCATCGGGTTTGCCCAATCGGTTCTCGGCATAAATGTGGCCCTTATGTGCCTCGACCACCTGGCGCGAAATGGCCAGACCCAAACCCGAATTTCGGCCAAAGCTTTGGTGTGGGCGATCAGTATAAAAGCGTTCAAACACGCGCTCAAGATTTTCGGGCCGGATACCGGGGCCTGAATCTTCCACCCGCACTTCCACATTCTCGCCCACCCGGCGCAAGCGTACGCTGATACTGGTGCCCTCAGCAGTGAATGAGCGGGCATTATCAATCAAATTACGAAATACTTGGCCCAGCCGCGAGTCGTTGCCCAACACCTTATACTTGGTTTCAATAGTGTATTTTTCCGTGATCGGTTGAACCACAAGAAGAATTTCGGCTTCGTTTGGCTTTGCTGTTTCATTGGCAAGACCGACGATCGATCCTAAAAGTCTGGAGAGGTCAACCGGGTGAATTTCGGCGCGCGCCAATTCGGCATCAAGGCGCGAGGCATCGGAAATATCGGTGATCAGGCGGTCCATGCGCTTGACATCATGAACCACAATTTCAATCAACCGGTTGCGCTGTTCGTCGGTTTTTACAAAAGACAGGGTTTCAACAGCACTGCGCAATGATGTAAGCGGGTTTTTAAGCTCATGGCTCACATCAGCAGCGAAGGCTTCAATGGCTTCGATGCGTTTATAAAGCGCTGTTGTCATGTCACGGAGCGAGCCTGACAACTGGCCGATTTCATCTTTGCGGGATGTGAAATCTGGAATCTCCACACGTTTGTTCACACCACGGCGCACCCGTTCGGCTGCGGCAGAAAGCCTGCGGATCGGTTGGGCAATGGTGCCTGCCAGTAAAGCCGATAGCATCAACGCCACCAAAGCCGCAAAACCAAAGGTGAGGAGCACAATGTGGCGTTCAGCGCTCAACACCGCATCAATTTCGCCACCCTTGGTGGACAGGATCAATGCGCCCAACACCGCGCGAAACCGCTGCACCGGAACCGACACAAGAACAATAATTTCATGGCTGGTATTAAGCCTGACAACACTGACCGAGGCACCATTCAAGGCCGCCGCGACTTCGGGAACAGTGTTGTTATTGTCCATGCTATATTCTTCATGGATGGGGTAATCAGAGGTGAAGAGTCGGTCGAATGGTTTGCTGATGGTTTTCCATATGGCCTGCACGGTTGAGTTTTCGGGCTGGGTAAAATCATTTTGGACAATATCGCTGCCGCCATAAAGTGACAGCGAATCGACCAGCAGGTTGCCGCCTGAATCAATAATCTGAGCACGGATTGTGGTGTTGGCCAAAAGCCTGCGCAACACTGGGCCTGCCGTTTCAGGAGAGATTGGAAAATCGAGACTGCTTTGATCAGGTGCGGTGCTGTCGCTGGTTGCCTTATCATCCAGAGATTCTGGATTAATCACGATGGAACTTGTATCGGCGGAGGCCGAGCCTGCGATGGCGGCGGCAATAATCTGGCCCTGCACCATCAGGCTTTGCACACGGGCATTGATCAGGCTTTGGCGATATTGATTAAAGTAGAGAATGCCCATCGCCAAAATCACGAGGCCCAGAATGTTAATCAGTGCAATGCGCGCCGTGAGACTGCCCGGTGCAAAGCGCGACAAAAAACGCCTCGGCCTTAGAGGTTGGGCATGTCCTTCCTCAGTGTCAGCTAAATCATCGAAATCGTGGCGATCAAGGGATTCCATGATTTAAGTTTTACAACTCGCACACATCATTGCCGCCACCCCAGCGAAGGCTGGGGTCCAGCTTTGCCTCATTGCACACTCTGAAAGAGAGCTGGATTCCAGCCTTCGCTGGAATGACGGGATTTAGCATTATGACTTGGTGGACTTGCAAGTGGGTCGCCCCCTCCGAACGCGCCAGCCCTTATTGTTCCTTGAACCGATAGCCCACGCCATAAAGGGTTTCGATGCCATCAAAGCTTTCATCGACTTGGGTAAACTTCTTGCGCAGGCGCTTGATGTGGCTGTCGATGGTGCGATCATCAACATAAACCTGATCATCATAGGCTGCATCCATCAAGGCATCACGGCTTTTCACAATGCCGGGGCGCAGCGCCAAGGCTTGCAGGATCAGAAATTCAGTAACGGTGAGTGTGACTGGCTTTCCGGCCCAGGTGCAGGCATGGCGATCAGAGTCCATTGAAAGTTTGCCACGCTCAATAATCTTTGAAGCGTCAGTTACAATTGGTGTGCCATCGCGCGGCACGGCACGGCGCATCACGGCTTTGACGCGTTCCACCAGAAGACGTTGCGAAAATGGCTTTTTCACGAAATCATCCGCGCCCATTTTCAGACCGAAGAGTTCGTCGATCTCGTCATCTTTTGATGTCAGGAAAATCACCGGCAAATCGGTTTTCTGGCGAATGCGGCGCAGAAGCTCCATGCCGTCCATGCGTGGCATTTTAATATCAAAAATGGCCATGTCGGGCGGGTTATCTTGCAGGCCCTGAAGGGCTGCGGCCCCATCATTATATTTCTGCACGGTATAGCCTTCCGCTTCCAGTACCATGCCAACCGATGTTAAGATATTGCGATCATCATCAACCAGAGCCACTATGGGCATATGCTTTATCCTTCTTGTTGCGGTGCCAGCCTCTAAGGTTGAAACTAGAACAAATTGTGGCAAGCAGCATTAGAACAAATTAAGGCAAAAGGCGAGGGCCCAGAAATTGGACATGCAGGCAGAGGCAAAACAGGCGAATGAAACACTGGGTCGTGCACAAACGGGAACGCTTTCGGTCATCGATTTTGAAACGGGCGGGCCATTTGGGGCGCTGGTGAATGTGGCCACCTGCGCCCAGGGTTTGCCGTTGTTTCTATTTTCAAAATTGGCGCGGCACACAAAGTGCTTGATGGCCGATCCGCGCGCTTCACTGCTGGTTTCAGAACTTCCTAAGGTAGGTGATCCGCTGACGGGATTTCGCGCCACGATTGTTGGGCGTATAGAACCCAGTGCCGAGCGAGATCTGCGCGAGCGCTATCTGGCAAAACACCCTTATGCCGAAACCTATGTTGATTTTGGTGATTTCGGCTTTTGGCGCATGATGCCCACAAAGGTTTTCGTGGTCGGTGGTTTCGGCCGCATCCACGCTTTTGATGCGGCTGAGGTGTTTTAACCCGCCAACAATTCCTTGGGTGGTTCTTTCGCACCGGTCATAAAGGCCACAGCATCTGACATCGAATAATCTTTTGGATTGATCACGCAAAGCCTGCGCCCCAAGCGGTGAATGTGAATGCGGTCACACACCTCGAACACATGCGGCATGTTGTGGGAAATCAGCACGATTGGCATGCCGCGCTTTTTCACATCTCGGATCAATTCCAAAACCCGGCGCGATTCTTTAACGCCAAGCGCTGCCGTGGGTTCATCCATGATCACCACTTTGGAGCCAAACGCGGCCGCACGCGCCACGGCCACGCCTTGGCGCTGTCCGCCTGAGAGTGTTTCAACCGGCTGATTGATATTCTGAATGGTCATAAGTCCGAGTTCAGACAGTTTATCGCGGGCAAATTTCTGCATGGCCGAACGATCCGACATGCGCAGGAATTTGCCCAGGAAACCTGGCTTCCTGAGTTCGCGGCCAAGAAACATATTATCGGCAATGGAAAGGGCCGGAGATAAAGCAAGGTTTTGATAAACCGCTTCAATGCCAGCAGCACTTGCTTCCTGTGGCCCACGGAAATTGATCACCTTGCCCTCGAGCGTAATCTCACCGTGATCAGGCGTAACGGCGCCCGTGATCGCCTTGATCAGGCTTGACTTGCCGGCACCGTTATCACCAATCACGCCCAGAATTTCGCCTGGGTAAAGATCAAAGTCAGCACCATTCAAAGCCACAACTGTGCCATAGCGCTTGAACAACCCGCGGGCCTTGAGAATAGGCTCGCCTTTTTCCAAATTCGGATTGTTGGGCGCCTTGCTGACGGCCTCGAAGTGAACAATGGCCACGGGCTTTTCCGTCTTGTTCTTGGCCGGTTTTTTAGCCACTGGTTTTTTAGCAGGTTTTTTAGCAATCACTTTCTTAGCACTCATTGTGAAGCCCTCCGCAACCATTGGTCAATTGCAACGG
>JAYVXY010000072.1:0-21607 GCA_043784785.1 Aestuariivirga sp.
TCAAAGGCACCATCGGATTTAGAATGGGTTGGTAGCATTCAACCCGACCACCCCAACTCCCCTGCAAAACCAAGCTGGGCCCGGCGCAACCCGCCGGGCCTTTTGCTATTCGAACCAAGCGGGTAGAGAAACCGGCAGGCAAGTGACCGTGGGCTGTGCTAGTGGCCGGAACTCTCTGGACCAGGGATCGTATTTTGCGCTTTTTGCACCGAAAGAGGTAAGGCCGGGTGTGTGCGGGGGCTGTTCATGGTTCAAAAAGCCGCCTGTTCTGGGGAGAGAGTACACACACCCGGGCCTCAACTTCCGACCGAGTTGAACGTCACCGTTCTGCTCACGCCGGGAAGAACTGTATTTTCTTTGCGGATCAAAACCCACACGCTTTGACCCACCCATCAACGATCGCCCAGCCGTGCCGTTCGATCTCCTTAAAGAGGCAGTACTTATTCCGTACAATCTAAAGGTGATTTACTAATGTCACGTTAATTAAGTTGTATAAATGCAATAATTATACTTAAAGTTGAATCCATATTGGCAATAACAGCGCGTCATTTAACTTTATGAAACCACTGGGATTTGCAGAATCTCGCTTTTTATCAGCGCGAGATTCACGCCATCACGTCTTTGACTTTCTCGACCAGTTGCTTAAGCGAGAACGGTTTCTGCAAGAACGCAAAGTCTGAGGCGCCCTCCAGATTCTTTTCAAATGCATCTTCGGCATAGCCCGACATGAAAATCACTTTGGTTTTAATGCCGCGCTTGCGCAGTTCTTTTAGCATGGTTGGCCCATCCATTTCCGGCATCACCACATCCGAAAGAATGAGTTCAAAACCATCTTTGTCATCTTCCAACACTTCAAGGCCCGCCTCGCCGCTATCGGCCTCCATCACGGTATAGCCGCGCGATGTCAGCGCCCGCACAGCAAAGGCCCGCACCGAATCCTCATCTTCAACAATCAGAATGCGGCCACGGCCGGAGAAATCTTCGCGCTTGGCTTCAACAGGTTTAGCCGCGATAGCCACCTCGGCTGCCGAAACATCGGGCGTGTAACGCGGCAAATAAATCCGGAAAGTCGTTCCCTTGCCTACTTCACTGTCGCAATAAATATAGCCGCCGGTTTGCTTCACGATGCCATAGACCATCGAAAGGCCAAGCCCGGTGCCTTTGCCCACCTCCTTGGTGGTAAAAAACGGCGCCCAAATCTTGTCGAGAATCTCCTTGGGGATTCCGGTTCCGGTGTCTTCAACTTCGCACACCACATGATCAATATCCGGCAATGGATGTCCAACATTCTGAGATTGCTCTTTGGGCAAATTGTAAGTGCGCACCGAAAGCTTGCCACCCTTGGGCATGGCATCGCGCGCATTCACAGCAAGATTGATGATCACTTGTTCAAACTGATGAATATCGACCAGCACCAGCCCTAGGTCACGTCCGTGGGTAATACTCAATTCAGTCTTTTCGCCCAGCACACGGCTCAAGAGATTGCCAAGATCAGACATGGCTTCAGATAAGTCATGAACCTTTGGCTGCAAAGTCTGCTTGCGTGAAAACGCTAAAAGCTGGCGCACCAAATTGGCCGCGCGATTGGCGTTCTGTTTGATGTTCATCACATCGGCAAAAGCCGGATCAGTGGGGCGCAGCTTGGTCAACAATAAATCAGCAAAGCCAATAATCGGCGTCAGCACATTATTGAAATCATGGGCAATGCCAGAGGCCAATTCACCAACAGCCTGCATCTTCTGGCTCTGCGCCAATTGGGTTTCCAGCGATTTGTTTTCCGTCTTATCAAGCGCAAAAACTGAAACCCGCCCTTCCATACCATCAAGCTGGGTCAGAGTCAGTTGCGCAGCACGGGCCGGATCGCCAATAAACATGCAATTGGCAAGCACAGCCACACCAGGCGTCTTCAAAGCTTGTTGTAGTGCTGATGTTATGACATCAGCCCCCTCCTGCAGAGCGCCTTGCAAAATGCCACCCAACTTTACCTTCGGCGAAAGGCTTAAAAACTCTGTATTAGCAGCAACCAACGCGCCTTTTTGATCAAGCTCGGCAACGCCAATCGGCACAGCCGCCAAAAACTGCGCCACACGATGTGAAGGTGCGCCCACCTGCTCTTGTGTGGGCTGCAATCGCATCACCATGGCGCGCGAAGGCAAAGCCTTGCCATCAGCATCAAAATCAGAACGATTAATCACATCGTAAAGCTGCGTCGATCCTGATGCATCCTTAATCGGAAATTGCAGTCGGTCGATACGGTGGCTACCTGTGGCTGGTTCAACCGCACTCAACATGCGACTGCCCACTTCACCAATCAGGGTTTCTTGCGCAATCTTGCCGGCCTGCGCCTGCACCAAATCAAGCCCAAGCCATTCTGCTAAAGTCGCATTAATATAATCAACGGTGCCATTGGGCAGCGTTGAGAAAAACCCGACCGGCGCATTATCGAGATAGGTGATGATGAACTGTAAACGTGAAAACGCCTGTTCTTGCTGGGTGCGATCAGCGGTAATGTCGATTAGCCGCCAAAGCCCACGCGCGCGGCGGAAATTGCCAGTGAGTGGCGAAACTGAAATGCGCAGCCAGCGTGCTTTTTCCAACGCCGCACCAGGTGCCGATGAACCAGCAGCAACCCGAACATCACGCGAACCAGATTGGCCATCATTCAACGTTTGCACCAATTGATAGATTGGCTCAGCAAATTCGCGGTATCCGGCATAAAGCACATCAAACCCAACCAGACGTGAAACACCAGCCCGCGAAGCAAGCTTAAGATAGGGCGCATTGGTATAAATCGCGCGTCCCTTATCATCGGTCACAACAATGGGGTCGACCATTGCATCGGCTACGGAATCAAAAAACATCCGGTCCGGGTCACGCCCGGCGTATCGAAAGAGGCCAGCAAGCCAACCAAAAATCGCCAGCAAGCCAACAAATACAAATATTGCACCAGCCAGCAACATGCCAGGCTGCAACCACGGGAAATCCATATCCTTGAAGCGAATGGCAGCAAAACCGGTGACCAGGGCCAACAACAAAGCCAGCACAACCGCCAAAACGCCAGAAGATTGGCGCGCGTCCCCCAGCACTTTGTCTTGCTCAGATTTATCTTGTTCCGCCATCAACCACCCCGAATCATTTTCGAGTATAAGCGAACTGGCGAAGCTCGCTCACCAAATTGACAGAATTACTGTGTAAAAACCAAGCTATCCACGACGAGAGAATTCTATGTTAGAGTGAGTCGTAAAGCCTGATGGGAGATTGAACATGCCTGACCTCCAGCCCTATCTCGGACCCATGATCGTAGCACTGATCGCTTTGATAGCACTCGTGATTGTGATCATAATTTATAAACTCTTTAATCAGCGTACACGTGGGCGTAAAGGCCAACGCCTTGGCATAACCGAGTTTCACGAGATCGACAAAACCCGCCGTATCGTTTTGGTGCGTCGTGATGATGTTGAACATTTGATCATGATCGGTGGCAATCAAGACATGGTGATCGAAAGCCGCATCGAAAGTGGCTTGATGAGTGATACATCACCCGGTGCAAGAACGCAGAATGAAGATATCGTTCCGATGCGTTCACCAAAGCCCGCTGTTTTTGGCAGCCGCAGGCCGGTTTTGCGTTCCATTGAACCGACGATCCACGGCGACAACGGAGAAGAAGACGGAGCCTAATTCCTGATCACCATCATTCCAACTTAAGCTAGAATGACGGCAAACATTGGGATGGAGGACCTGTTCTCTACTTCTTCAACTTCAATGCGATAAACCGGGTTTCGCTGGCCTTGCCACCCTTGGCAATCAGCAGAAGGACCGATGCCTTGCTATCCTTCGTCGCTGCATCAATTGCCGCAGACACATCAGCTGACGATGTGACAGGCTTGCCACCAGCTTCCAGGATCACATCGCCAGCAGTAACGCCCTTATCAGCCGCAGCACCGGCGCTGGCCGTTTCAGTCACTAATGCACCATTCACTTTGTCCTCAACCTTGAACTTTGCCCGCAGCTCATCGCTCATGCTGCTCACTGTCATGCCAAGCACAGTCACAGTTGAGGGAGCTGTGGTCGGCGTTGACTTATCGGCACTTTGTGCAACTTGCTTTTCGCCATCTTCCAATCGACCGAGTGTAACCTGCACATCGATCTCCTTGGATGCGCGAACCACCTTCACGTCAACTTCTTTGCCAACTTCGGTTTCAGCCACCACACGCGGCAATTCTTTTGAATCCGCAATGGCGCGTCCATCAAACTGAACAATCACATCGCCCGCCTGTAAGCCGGCCTTTTCACTGGGGCTGCCCTTGGTCACATCCGCAACCAAAGCGCCATGCGGTTTGGTCAAGCTCATGCTTTCCGCAATGTCGGGTGTCACAGTCTGAATTTTCACACCCAACCAACCGCGCCGTGTTTCGCCAAATTTTACAAGTTGATTGACCACACTCTTGGCGGTGTTCGAGGGCACAGAAAAACCAATGCCAACCGAACCACCTGAGGGCGAAAAGATCGCCGTGTTAATGCCCACAACATCGCCATTGATGTTAAACAGCGGCCCACCAGAATTGCCCTTGTTGATCGCCGCATCCGTTTGGAAATAATCATCATAAGGCCCAGCATTAATGTCACGGTTCCGCGCCGAGATAATGCCGAGTGAAACTGAACCACCAAGCCCGAATGGGTTGCCAATGGCCAATGCCCATTCACCAATACGCACCTTGTCACTGTCGCCAAAATTCACGGTTGGCAAAGGCTTATCTGGCTTCACGCGGATCACGGCAATATCGGTCTTGGGATCGCGCCCCACCAATTCGGCTTTCATGATCGTGCCGTCTTGCATGTGCACTTGAATGGTGTTGGCGCCTTCAACCACATGGTTGTTGGTCACAATCAATCCGGTTGCATCTATGATAAAGCCAGACCCCATCGAGTTGACAACATGGTCATCAGGGTTGGGCGCACCATTGTCGCCACCCTTATTATCACCACCGTTATTGTCTCCGCCCTTGTTATCGCCACCCTTATTGTCGCCGCCTTTGTTATCGCCCTGGCCATCCTGCTGTTTCTTTTTCAGGAATTGGTCGAAGAAATCCTTGAAGGGTGAATCGTCCGGAATTTTAGGTGCATCAGCCGAAGCGCCATCGGCCACTTTGGATTCAACGGAAATTTCAACGACGGCCGGAAGCAGCTTATCAACCAAATCCGCGACATTGGGCAGATTTTGAACCTGTGCATCAGCCTGCGCCACAAAAGGGCCAGCAGCCAAAGGCATCCCCAGCATCAAGGCCGAAAGGGCTACCGCACCAAACAGGTTTTTTGCGTTCAAAAGCTGCATCATCATTTCCTCTCAGTTTCTCAATTCATCGTCAGCTGCTCATCACGAGACGAGCAACCCCAATCACAATCACACCCGCGGCAAGAGCTGCCGTACCAGCAATACGCAGTTGCTCGTCGGATAGACTTTGCAAACTGGCCATCATTTTTTTCACCTGCCCCGGAACCAAGGCATAAGTGAGGCCCTCGATCACAAACACCAGACCAATAGCCGTCAAGAATGAACCACTCATGACTTCGGCGCTGGCACCTGCGCATTGTCTTTCTGCCCGCCAAAATAGCGGAAGAATTCCGAATTGGGGCTTAGCACCAAATTCGTGCCACCCGAACTCAAACTTTTGTCATAAGCCTGCATCGAACGATAGAAGGCGTAAAACTCTGGATCTTTCTGGAACGCTGCAGCAAATGTGCTGGCCCGTTCGGCTTCGCCTTCACCGCGAATAATTTCAGATTGGCGCTTGGCTTCGGAAACCACTTCCACAACTTTGCGGTCAGCTTCGGCCATCATGCGCGTCTTGGCGGCTTCGCCTTTACCGCGCAAATCTTGGGCTTCGGCCAAGCGTTCTGATTTCATGCGTTCATAAGTGGCATCCAGAACTTCTTTCATCAGGTCAGTCCGGCGAATACGCACATCCACAATCTCAATACCCAAAGCCTGAGCTTCGCCACGCAACTGGTCACGAATTTCGCGCATCATCACATCACGATCTTTAGATAAGGCCGCTTCGAATGTGCGCTTGCCATAGGTCTGGCGCAAGGCGGCGTCAAGCCGGGTCTTGATGCGTTGTTCCGCCAAATCCAATTCAGCGCTCACGGTTTCGCGGAATTTTTGGCTGTCAGTAATCCGCGCCAATGTGATGGTATCAACCAGATAGCGTTGCTTGTCCGAAACCTGCACCGCCATATTGTCTGAACTCCACATGAAAATGCGGTTCTCAATATCAACCACTTCATCAGCGATAGGCCATTTGAAATGAAGCCCAGCATCTTTCACAATGCGGCTCACCTCACCAAACCGCAAAACCAAAGCCGTCTGCTTTTGGTTGACGATAAAGAAAGCTTGCGAGACCAGCCAAAGCAAGGCGGTCAGAATAACTAGAGGAATAAAACGAGCGGCGGTCATGGTTGGGTGCTCCCGGCAGCTGGCGCAATTGGTAGTGGATTTTGAATGGCAGGAAGCGGCAGATAGGGCACAACCCCCTGCCCGTTTTTGCCTTGCTCAATAATCACCTTGTTTGAACCCGCCAAAACCTTTTCCATGGTTTCAAGGAACAAGCGCTCACGCGTCACATCCTTAGCCTTGGCATATTGATCATAAACCGAGTCGAACCGCTGTGCCTCGCCCTTGGCTTCGAGAACCACCCGGGCCTTATAGCCCTTGGCATCTTCAATCAGCTTGGCGGCATCGCCTTCAGCATTGCGCAGTTTTTGATTTGAATAACGCTCGGCTTCATTGATCAAGTTTTGCTGGTTCTGCTTGGCACGTTGCACCTCTTCAAATGCATCGAGCACTGGCGGCGGCGGGTCAACACCTTCAAGGGCAAGACCTGTAATCTTCACACCCGCATCATAACCATCCAGCGTTTGTTGCACGATGTCTTTCACTTGGTCTTGAATGGCCAAACGGCCCGTGGTCAAAGCCTCGGTTGCGGGCGTACGGCCCACAATCTCGCGCATCGCGCTTTCAGCAACCGCTCGCACCAAGCGCTCTTGATCCGACACGTTGAACAAATATTTTTGTGGGTCAGAAATATTCCATAACACTTTAAACCTGATGTCGACCATGTTTTCATCGCCTGTCAACATCAAGCCTTCATCAGATGCATCACCAATTGAGGTCTGCTTTTCAGCGGCCACCGGCAACAGTTCCATATTCTCAACAGGCCATGCAACGAAATGCAGTCCGGGCGCCACAGTGCGCGTGAAGGCTCCAAGCCTCATTACCATGCCGCGCTCATCTGGCTGCACTTGATAGACTGAATTATAAATCCAGAACGCCGCAACCGCCGCAATTGGCAACAGCCAAACACCGCGCCCGCCGCCCTGCGGCAAAACCTGGTTCAGGCTGTCTTTGCCCTTTTTGAGAAGTTCATTAAGGTCAGGCGGCAAACCAGCGCCGCCACCACCCTTATTGCCACCGCCCCAATTTCCGCCGCCCTTGTTGCCGGGTGGCGAACCGGGCGGTTTGCCCCATGGCCCACGATCCGTTGGTGGCTTGTCAGCTGGTGGCTGGCTCTTGCCGTCATCATCTTTGTTCCAGGGCATGCTTATTCCTCTTCACACCCGGTTTTCTCAAACCGGGCAAAACCATTACCTTGCGCATATAAGTATCGCGTGCAGGAATGTCCACTTTCACTATTTGCGTCGGCGCAACAACCTTAACACAAAACCAGCACTATCATGAGGCCCGCGCGGATGTGGTTCTGCACTCACCTCTTCCCAATCCGCCATCTCAATTTTAGGAAATAGCGTGTCACCCTCAACGTCAAGCTCAACCTCAGTCAGATAGATTTGATCAGCCATTGGCCAAAACAGCCGGTAAATTTCTCCGCCGCCAATAATCGCAATTTCAGATGAGGCATCCTTAGCCGCAATTGCCAGCGCACCAACAACATCTTCGGCAACATCAGCCCCTTCAGCCGCAAAACCAGCTTGCCGCGTGATCACAATATTCCGCCGCCCCGGCAAGGGCTTGCGCGGCAGGCTTTCCCACGTTTTGCGGCCCATGATCACCGGCTTTCCAAGAGTGATTTGTTTGAACAGTTTGAGATCAGATGAAATATGCCAAGGCAAGCCGCCATCTCGCCCAATCACGCCATTGCGCGAAGCTGCGACCACAAGCGAAATAACGCTCATTGCGCCAAATCCGTCAAGGCCTTGCCCTCCAGCGAGCAATAGCAATTGCCATCTTCCACATGAGCGCCGACCCCTTCATAGAGTTTTCGGGCCCCATCATTCCAGTGCATCATCAGCCAATAAACCTTGGGATATCCCTGTGCTACAGCTACTTTTGCAACCGCTTTCAGAAGTGCCTCGGCAACACCTTGTCGTCTGAAATCAGGAAGCACGGCAATGTCTTCAAGATACATGACTTCCCTGCCATAATTGGTCGAAAAACTGCGATGCCAAAACGCTGAACCCGCAAACACTCCATCGACAAAAGCAACCTGCGCGCTCACAATCGGCACATCACAAAACAGCGCCTTTTCAAAGTCAGCCCCCGTGGCCTTCACTGCGTCTGCCCCGCCCCAATGGGTTTTGGCAATTTCGCGCGTTGGTCCCAAAATCAAATGCCCCTCGCCGGGCCTAATTTCGCGCACTTCAATCATGAGTGCGTACCAATACTCAGTAATGCCAAAGCCTGCACGGCATTCCAGGATGCATGGCAAGCAATCGTCACCCAAAGGCTACCAAACCGCAACAGCAATAAACTCAACGTAATCCCCATCAGAAATAAAACAATCACAACTGGCCAGCCATCGGTCATGGCATGGGCCAAACCGAACAACGCAGATGTAATAACCACAGCACCCCAACGCCCGAATGGCGATTGCGCAATGGCCGCAAACAGTGCCCCGCGGAACAGCAACTCTTCAACAAGCGGAGCACCAATCACCGCGCTTAATGTAACAAAAGTAAACAGCTTCGGATCACTGGCCATATCAGCCATGGCTTTTTCAACCATGCCGGCAGCCGTGTTCTTATCCGACAAACCGTCAGAACTCGGCACATAAGTGGCGGGATCAACACCCATCGCCGCAAAAACCGCCTGATACACAATGAACGAAAACACAAGAAACCCGAAAACAACCACCAACCAACCTAAAAGGCCAAGATTTGGACGGCCAACCGGCAACCGACCCATCTGCCCCGCCATGCCAAAGCGCGCCAGATAAATCGTCAATGCTGCAATGATGATAGCCGAAGGAAATATCGACAACATCAGCGCTTTGATAAATTGGTTGAAATCTGTCGAGCCAGGATTAGTCAATCCGGTCAATCCACCATGCAAAGCCCATGAGAATATCACCGTCGCAAAGACGCCTTGCAAAACTTGATATGCCACAAATAACAACACGAAGAGAGCAACAGCGCGCGCCACCCATTGCAAAGGCTGGTCAGGATAAAGCCACAGGCGCTTGGCAGCAATAAAATCAGAACCAAATAAAACCATACGCTTAAACCGCCACGGGTGCGGAAATACCCGCGTCGGGATTGTAGTTCACGATCTCAAAATCCTCATATTGAAAATCATCCAGGACTTTCACATCGCGCTTCATCACCAAGCGTGGCAAAGCATGCGGCTGCCGCGACAATTGTAAATTCGCCTGTTCTAAATGATTGAGATAAAGATGCGCATCGCCCAGCGTGTGCACAAAATCCCCCACCTTCAGGCCAGTCACAGCCGCAACCATATGGGTGAGCAAGGCGTAAGACGCGATGTTGAATGGCACGCCCAAGAAGATATCAGCCGAGCGTTGATAAAGTTGGCACGACAATTTCCCATCCGCCACATAAAATTGAAATAGACAATGGCAAGGCGGCAAGGCCATCTTGTCAACATCAGCAGGGTTCCACGCCGTCACCAATAGCCGCCGCGAGTCCGGCGTTTTTTTGATCCGCGCCACCACATCGGCCAACTGATCAATCACCCCGCCATCGCGCGCTGGCCAAGACCGCCACTGTGCACCATAAACCGGCCCCAGATCACCATTGCCATCGGCCCATTCATCCCAAATCGAAACCTTATTGTCTTTGAGATATTTGATGTTGGTCTCACCGCGAATGAACCACAGCAATTCATAAATGATGGAGCGCAAATGCAGCTTCTTGGTCGTAACCAGCGGAAACCCGTCTGCCAGATTAAAGCGCATCTGATGGCCAAACACCGAGCGCGTGCCCGTGCCCGTGCGATCAGTTTTTGCCACACCGTGGTCGCGCACATGGCGCATCAAATCAAGATATTGTCTCATGGCTTCATCCTAGACGCAGAACGCGATTCCACAAAATAAAAGCGGCAAAACCCTATCCGATTTTGCCGCCCCGCTGAAATCGATGTGGAAAGTTCAGGCCAGTTTGCCCATCGTTCCTGTTGCCTCGGCAACCAAATAATAAACCGTAACGCGGTGCTTGGTGTGGTCCGCTTTCATTTTCTCACCAACCGCGCGCACCGCAGTCTCTGCCGGGCCAGCAGCAAGGCCGAGCTTCTTGGCGCAGAAACCATCAACTACCCGCTTCACTTCGGCAGGGTCAGTCATGGCAACATATTGCGAATCTTTGCCCTTCAAAGCAATGCCACAATACTTAACGATCGCATCAACTGCGGCCTGATTTACGTTTGAAGTATATTTCTTGACGTCAGCAGAATAATCCAAAATCTCCCCCTATGGGTTATTAGCAACCACCCACGGCTGCTTTGGAAGCCTAGCAGAAAGCCAGTATTCTGCAATCAAAAAGACCAGACCATAAACAACTTTGAAGTGCAGCCACACAGCCACTTTATTTCGCCACCATCAACGCCTATATAAGGTGCGTCAGGCGTCGCAAGGCGGTTTGGCTATGGTGATAAACGGCTAACGCAATAAACCTATTGGACCCGGGGGCAGTACCCGGCGCCTCCACCAAAACCGATTTTCTTAAATCGGTTCCTACGACGAGTTTTGAGGTCGGCCCGAAAGCCGATTTCCTTAAATCGGCGAAAGGGCCAATTCAAATGAATCGGTTCTGATGGGGGCGAAACAGGATCGACAAGGGCGTAAAGGTTGGTTTTTTGCCCGTGATTGTACCGACGTTATCGGGCTGTTTTATAGTTGCAAACGATAACTTTGCACCGGTTGCTCTCGCTGCGTAAGCAGTGCGAAATGCCGAAATCAAGCCCTAGCGCTTTGCAGCGTTAGGCGGGGTTCGCTGGCACCTGGCAACAGAAGCCAGCACTTTTCTTGACTTTTTGCATCAGATGTTATAAAAATTGATGCATGCGCACCACCCTCGACATATCACAAGATGTATTGCTCGCGGCCAAGGAAATGGCGGCGCGCAAAAACATATCAATGGGCGAGGTTATATCGGATTTAGCGCGGAAATCCTTGCACGAAAATAGCAAGCAAACGCCCGCAGGATCGCGCAACGGTTTTCCAATACTGCCCGCCACGGGTCAAGCCATCACCACCGAACTCATCAAGACCCTTATGGACGCTGATGAATAATCATGCGGGCGTTGTTTGATGTTAATGTGCTGATTGCACTGTTTCAACCAGACCATGTGCACCACCAACGTGTGCATCAATGGTGGGAAGCCAACCAGCATCTTGGTTGGGCCACCTGTCCACTGACAGAAAATGGCTTTGTGCGCATTATTTCGCAACCTAAATATCCCTTGCCGCAAACCATTCAAACGGCCATCAAACTTCTGAATATTGCCAAATCAGCTACCGACCACGCTTTCTGGCCAGACAGCCTATCACTATTAGACCCTGCCGTTTTTGCACAAACTTCCTTGACACATCATGGGCAAGTGACCGACTCTTATCTATTGGCACTTGCAGTAAAAAACGGTGGGCGGCTCGTAGCGCTTGATCAGGACATAAAAACTGCAACTGTCATTAAGTTCGTCAACAGCCATTTGCAGCTCATCTAAAACTTATATGCAATACGGGTGCAACCGTTTCTAGCTGCATCTGTGTTAGGCTTGTAGTATGCCTTCCGAATCGTGATTTGCTTTTGAGAGCCGCCAATGCCTGAAGACCTGATGCGCTATGATCAACTCGCCCAAAACGCCCTGCGCGGCGTGGTGCGTGATGCCCTGCGCCGGGTCGAAAAATCGGGCCTGCCGGGTGAGCATCATTTCTATATTCAGTTCAACACAAAATATCCCGGCGTGAATATTGGTGAGCGCTTGGCCGAGCGTTATCCACGCGAGATGACGGTTGTGTTGCAACATCAGTTCTTTAACCTGCAAGTCACTGAAGAGCGGTTTCAGGTTGAACTGTCATTCGACAATATCCCCGAGCGATTGATTGTGCCTTTTGCTTCTGTCAAAGGCTTCCTCGATCCTGCCGTTCAGTTCGGCCTTCAGTTTGAGGTTGTACAAGCGGAATCGGGCGAAGCCGCCGTCGAAGCAAAGACAAAAAAGTCGGTTGACGCAAAATCGTCATCCAAAGCTGTCGAAAAGGCTGAGCCGATTGAAGGTGAAGAAAATGCAACCGAGCCCCCAAAGGTAGTTTCACTTGATGCTTTCCGCAAGAAATAAGCTCGGCTTGATCGCTGTCATATGGGCGGCCCTTGTGCAGCAACCAAACGCGACTGGCCAAACGGTGGGTGATCAATCCAGTTTGACGAATGCGGTGACACAGGCGTCAGTGCCTGTCCCGCCAGCTGACATTTACAAAATCCCGGCCAAGAAGCTTTTCGGTGCTGAAAAGACTCCGGCAAATTTGGCCGCGCGCGCCATCGGCAATTATTCGCGCGGCTGTCTGTCTGGTGCTCAGGCCTTGCCCGTCAACGGCGAAGCCTGGCAAGTCATGCGCACCTCACGCAATCGCAATTGGGGCACGCCTGCCCTGCTGAATGTGATTGAGCGTTTAGCCAAAGATGCCAAACAAAATGATGGCTGGAACGGCTTGATGGTGGGCGACATCTCGCAACCGCGTGGCGGCCCCATGTTAACCGGCCACGCCA
The DNA here is from genome assembly GCA_043784785.1 of Aestuariivirga sp. Classification (GTDB taxonomy): domain Bacteria; phylum Pseudomonadota; class Alphaproteobacteria; order Rhizobiales; family Aestuariivirgaceae; genus Aestuariivirga. Next base: position 13,009 of record JAYVXY010000072.1, read on the forward strand.
GCCACCAGATTGGCCTTGATGCCGATATCTGGTTCACCCCTAAGCCTGATCATGAACTCAGTGCCAAAGAGCGTGAAAACATGGTGCCATTGGAAATGGTGAAGGATCACCAAACCCTGAACACCGACAATTGGTCAGAGTCGCGCGCCAAGCTCATCAAGACCGCCGCATCTTATCCGGAAGTGGCCCGCATTTTCGTGCATCCGCCGATCAAGGCGGAGCTGTGCCGATGGGCCGCCAAGGATAAAGATAAGTCATGGCTTGCCAAAGTGCGCCCGCTTTATGGCCACACATTTCATTTCCATGTCCGCATCAACTGTCCGGCCGGCATGAAAAACTGTGAAAACCAATGGGTGCCGAACCCGAAAGACGGTACAGGCTGCGGTCAGGAATTGGCCTATTGGATGAGCGGCAGGCCATTTCAAAAGCCAAAGCCAAACCCCAATGCGCCACCCTACAAAGCGCCGCCCCCCTTGACTCTATCGGGCCTTCCTGCTGAATGCCGCGCCGTTGTTGCAGCGCCGTAATGGCATGAAACAACAATTGGGTTTCTGCGCCCACTAGGGGGCTAACAATGTCTGAACAGGCTGATTCAACAAGCACATTTAGCCGGACAAAACTGAAATTGGCATTTGCGTCGATTGGCGTTGTGTTTGGTGATGTCGGCACCAGCCCCATTTATACAATGCGTGAAGCTCTGCGTCCGGTCGTGGCCGCCAGCGGAGATTTGCGTTTGGCTGTGCTCGGCGTTGTCTCGCTGCTGCTTTGGGCGCTCTTCATCATCGTCACGCTTAAATATGTGATTATGTTGATGCGCGCCGATAATCGCGGTGAGGGTGGCATTCTGTCATTGGTCGTATTGGTTGAAACACTCCTCAAACGCAAAGGCGGAATCATTCTCGGTCTAGGTATTGTGGGGGCAGCCTTTTTCTTTGGCGATGCCATGATCACACCTGCCATGACGGTGCTTTCAGCAATTGAGGGTTTGAGTATCATCAATTCCGGTTTTCGGCCTTTTGTGGTTCCGATGACAGTCGCAGTCATCCTGACATTGTTTACATTCCAATATAAAGGCACGGCCGGCGTGGCCTCAATCTTTGCGCCTGTCACCATGATCTGGTTCATAACCCTGGCCATAATGGGTCTCATTCACATCAGCGACGATCTTGAAGTCTTTCAGGCGTTAAACCCAATCTACGGCGTGATGATGCTGGTGCGCCAGCCACGTCTCGCCTTGTTGGTTTTTGGTGGTGTGTTTCTCGCTGTGACGGGTGGTGAGGCGCTTTATGCCGACATGGGCCATTTCGGCAAAAACCCTATTCGCATGGCCTGGCTTGGTGTCGTACTCCCCGGCCTGGTTTTGAACTATTTGGGCCAAGGTGCTTTTATCATCGCCCATCCTGAAGCAATCGAAAATCCATTCTTCCTGATGGCACCAGTATGGGCGCTCTTGCCTCTGGTTGTTTTGGCAACCCTCGTCGCCATCATCGCCAGCCAAGCTGTGATCACCGGCGCATTTTCAATTGCCCAACAGGCTATGGCCTTGGGCCTGTTTCCGCGCATGAACATTACACACACCAGCGAAACCGAAGAAGGCCAAATCTATGTTGGCCAAATCAACTGGTTGATCATGCTTGGCGTATTGATTTTGGTCCTCGTGTTCCAAACATCATCAAACTTGGCATCGGCCTATGGCATCGCAGTCAATACATCAATGTTGGTAGATACGACATTGGGCATCGTTTTCTATTGGGTTTCGCGAAACTCGCCGCGCGTCATTGCCATCCCAGCTTTAATCTTCGTGTTTTGTGTTGAATCCATGTTCTATGCCGCAAACATGCTCAAGCTTTTGCATGGCGGCTATATGCCGGTTCTGATCGGTGCAACCATTATTCTTCTGATGGTCACTTGGATGCGTGGTCGCCAGGCTTTGGCAAATCGGCTGAATAAGGAATCGATTGAACTCATTGGCCTTCTTGAAAGCCTCGAACGTCGCCAACCCGCCCGCGTGGCAGGCGCTGCCGTGTTCATGCAAACTGATATCAAATATGCGCCAAGCGCCTTGATGCACAACCTCAAGCATAACCGGGTGCTGCATGATAAGCTTGTGTTCGTCGAAGTCGAAACTGTCAAGCAACCGCGCTGGGATGGTGACCGTGTCACCGTAAAGCAAGGCCCTATGGGGGCTTGGCTGGTCGAAGCCAAGTTTGGCTATATGGAACAACCTGATGTTCCGGCAGCCTTGCGCGCCTGTGCCGATCACGGCCTCGATATTGATCCGCGCCAAGCCTCCTACTTCCTCGGCAGGCGGGTGATTAAAATGTCAGCCAGATCGTCAATGCCCTTCTGGCAACAGCGGATATTCATTATGCTGGCCAATCAATCGGCCCGCGCCGTCGAGTTCTTTCGCATCCCGCCAGACCGCGTGGTTGAACTCGGCATGCAGATGAGTATCTGATGGTGATTACACCGAATTAATGTGCGTTTTGTGCAATGCAATATAAATTATTTATAATGGTGCGCTGCACCTATTTGACTTGAAACAAGTTATCGGGCTCAACCGAGGGGGCCCAATCATGACATCGCAACTCAATAACGGTTCTAATCGCGCTATCGCAAAAATGGCGTTTGCTTCAATCGGTGTCGTCTTTGGCGACATAGGCACCAGCCCGCTATACACCATGCGTGAAGCGCTTCGCCCCGTCGTGGCAGCTGGTGGTGACTCTCGCATGGCCGTGCTTGGCGTCGTATCGCTCCTGATTTGGGGACTGCTGCTTATTGTGACATTGAAATATGTTGTCATCATCATGCGCGCCGACAATCACGGCGAAGGCGGTATTCTCTCTCAAGTGGCACTGCTGCAAGGCCTGATGAACAAAAAAGGCGGCTATATTTTAGCGCTCGGTATTATCGGTGCGGCCTTCTTTTTCGGTGACGCGATGATCACGCCAGCAATCTCGGTGCTGTCAGCCGTTGAAGGCCTGAACATTATTGACCCCCGTTTCGGCAGCTTTGTTTTGCCAATCGCTCTGGCGGTTTTGATTGCATTGTTCCTCTATCAATATCGCGGCACCGCAAGTGTTGCAAAAATCTTTGCCCCCCTTACGGCCCTTTGGTTCGCCGTCATCGGCGCAATGGGCTTGGTGCACATCATCAGCGACCCCGCCATATTTCTGGCCCTAAACCCCTATTACGGCATCATCATGCTGGTTGATCGCCCCGGTTTGGCCCTCCTTGTGTTTGGCGGTGTATTCCTTGCCGTAACGGGTGGCGAAGCGCTCTATGCTGATATGGGCCATTTCGGCAAAAAACCAATTCGCATAGCTTGGCTATTGGTAGCTTTCCCCGGCCTTCTGTTGAACTATCTCGGCCAAGGCGCATTTGTTTTGCAAACGCCTGCCGCCATGGAAAATCCATTTTTCTTGATGGTGCCGCCATGGGCGCTTGTGCCATTGGTCATTCTGGCAACCCTTGTTACAATCATTGCCAGCCAGGCCGTGATTACCGGTGCTTATTCAATCGCCCAACAAGCCATGTCACTCAACCTCATCCCCCGCATGAGCATCTCACACACTAGTGAATCTGAGCAAGGCCAGATCTATATCGGCCAAATCAACTGGCTGCTTTTGGCAGGCGTCGTCATGCTGGTTCTGGTGTTCAAATCATCTGATGCCTTGGCCTCGGCCTATGGCATTGCCGTTAACGTGGCGATGCTTGTCAATAACGCTTTGGCTATCATCTATTTCTGGTATTCAAAAGTCTTGCCCAGATATTTGGTCATTCCGGCCTTGGCTTTCATATTCTTTATAGAAAGCATTTTCCTGGTGGCCAACGGCTTGAAGTTTGCCTCAGGTGGCTATCTGCCAGTGCTCATCGGCGTTCTCATTGTGCTCATCATGGCCACATGGATGCGCGGTCGCAACTTGCTGATTTCCAAATATAACCGCGAGTCGATTGAACTGATCGGCGTGCTTGAAAGCCTCGAGCGTCACCCACCATCGCGCGTAGCAGGCGCTGCGGTTTTCCTGCAAACCGATCAAAAATACGCGCCCAGTGCCTTAATGCATAATCTGAAACACAACCGTGTTTTGCACGACAGATTGGTGTTCATCTCCATAGAAACCGTAGACCAACCGCGCTTCGAAGATGATCGCGTAACCTTGAAACAAGGCCCTCTTGGTGCATGGCTCGTGCGCGCAAAATTTGGCTATATGGAACAACCAGATGTGCCATCAGCCTTGCGCGCATGTGCACCTTTTGGCCTCGAAATCGATCCACGCCAAGCGTCTTATTTTCTGGGCCGCCGCGTTATCAAAATGTCATCCAGCTCCGCCATGCCGTTCTGGCAGCAGCGCATATTTGTCATGTTGGCAGGCCAGTCATCTCGCGCTATTGAGTTCTTCTGTATTCCGCCTGACCGGGTTGTCGAGTTGGGCATGCAAATGAGTGTCTGATGAAATCTCTAAATCCATTCTCCCTCCCCGGCCGCTTCTGGCGCGGCAACATCCATACCCACTCGAACCAGTCGGATGGCGCTTTATCATCTGAGGCCGTCGTTGAAGCCTATAAGAATGCGGGCTATGATTTCCTGCAACTGTCCGAGCATTTCATCAGCCTCTATAACTGGCCGATCAACGACACCCGCAAATTCCGCTCCAATGATTTCACCACTTTGATTGGTGTTGAACTTCATGCACCTGTGACCAGCGCCGGAGAGTTGTGGCATATCGTGGCCGCTGGCCTGCCGCTTGATTTTGCCCCCTGTGGCCCTGACGAAACCGGAGAACAGCTGGCAAGGCGCGCGCGTGAAGCAGGTGCCTTTATCGGCATCGCCCATCCCGCTTGGTCACAACTGACTTTGGAAGACGGTAAAGCGCTTGACGCTGCTCACGCCGTTGAAATTTATAATCATGGCTGCGCCATTGAATGCGATCGTGGTGATGGCTGGTATTTGCATGATCAATTGATGAATGAGGGTATCAGGCTTTCAGCCTTCGCAACCGATGATGCCCATTTCAAATCACCAGACCATTTTGGCGGCTGGGTAAACGTGAAAGCGGAAAGCCTTGATCCAGATGTTTTATTGCAAGCTCTGAAAGATGGCCATTATTATTCCAGCCAGGGCCCAGAGCTGCACAACATTGCCTTGCAGGGCAAGGAAATTGAAATCACCTGTTCACCAGTTGATACGATTTCGGTTGTCTGCGGCAATTCCCGCACCTGTGTCCGCACCGGAAAAGCCATCACTTCGGCAAGCTTCGATCTGACCAAGCTCGAACAGGGCTGGCTGCTCAAAAAGCCAAGCCCATGGTTTCGCGTCAGTATCATTGATCATGCGGGTAAACGCGCTTGGAGTAACCCCTATTGGTGGGATGAGTTGAAAAACTAGCAACCTGGTGGCTGCCATGATATTCAGCCATTCATCCGCAACAGCGAGTTGACCTGATGAAAAATACCCGCACCGAAACCGATACATTTGGCCCCATTGAAGTGGACTCGTCGCGTTATTGGGGTGCCCAGGCACAGCGCTCATTGCAAAATTTCAAAATTGGCTGGGAAAAGCAGCCAGCTTCAATCGTGCGTGCACTGGGTATCATCAAACGTGCCGCCGCAGAAACCAATATGGGTTTAGGCCATCTCGACAAGAACATTGGTGCCGCCATCATCAACGCCGCACAAGAGGTAATCGAAGGCAAGCTCAATGATCATTTCCCGTTGGCTGTGTGGCAAACTGGCTCTGGTACCCAATCCAACATGAATGCCAATGAAGTGATTTCCAATCGCGCCATTGAAATGCTGGGCGGCACCATGGGATCGAAAAAGCCGGTTCACCCCAATGATCATGTGAACATGAGCCAATCCTCAAACGATACTTACCCCACAGCCATGCACATCGCCTGCATCGAAGAAATTCATCACCGCCTGTTGCCTGTCCTGCAACATCTGCGCAACGCCCTGAATGATAAAGCAATGCAATGGGCCAAGATCATCAAGATCGGCCGCACCCACACGCAGGATGCAACACCGGTAACACTGGGCCAGGAATTTTCCGGCTATTGCCAGCAAGTACAAAACGGCATCGCCCGCATTGAACAAACCTTGCCGATGTTGATGCAGCTTGCCCAGGGTGGAACAGCTGTGGGCACCGGCCTCAACGCGCCTAAAGGCTTCGCTGAAAAAGTGGCGGAGCACATCGCCAATATCACACGCCTGCCCTTCACCTCAGCGCCCAACAAGTTTGAAGCCCTGGCCGCTCATGATGCCATGGTCATGACCCATGGTGCCATCAACACGGTGGCCGCTTCCCTGTTCAAAATCGCCAACGACATTCGCTTTCTGGGCTCAGGCCCGCGCTCAGGATTGGGCGAGTTGCAGCTGCCTGAAAATGAACCGGGCTCGTCGATCATGCCCGGCAAAGTAAACCCCACCCAATGCGAAGCTTTAACCCAAGTCTGCGTCCAGGTTTTTGGCAATAACGCAGCCCTCGCCTTTGCTGGCAGCCAAGGCCATTTTGAACTCAATGTTTACAATCCAGTAATGGCCTATAATTTTCTGCAATCCGTGCAATTGATGGCCGATGCCGCCACCAGCTTCACTGAAAACTGTGTGATTGGCATTGAAGCACGCGAAGACAACATCAAGGCAGCACTTGATCGTTCATTGATGCTGGTCACAGCATTGGCGCCTAAATATGGTTATGACCGCGCCGCCAAAATCGCCAAAACCGCCCACAAGAATGGCACAACCTTGCGCGAAGAAGCAGTGAAGGATGGCATCTCAATCGAGGATTTCGATGCCATCGTGCGGCCTGAAAATATGTTGGGCCCATCGTGACCGCCGATCTGATCAACCTGCGCCGCGCGCGCAAGAACGTGAAACGCGATGCAGCCGAAAAACTGGCGCAAGAAAATCGCGTCAAGTTTGGGCGAAATGCGGTTGAGAGGAAAATCACGAAATTCGAAACGGCCAAACAGCAGACCGAACTCGATGGAAAAAAGCGAGACGTCTGAATGCCCAAAGACCAGAAGCACTCGCTCACCATTGCTGGCCATCGCACCTCGCTTTCCCTTGAACCCGAATTCTGGGAAGCCCTACGTCAATTCGCCAATCAACAAGAAAAAAGCATAGCAGCACTGGTTGCGGAAATTGATGGCACACGCGGTGATAAAAACCTATCCAGCGCCATCCGGGTCTGGATATTAAAGCGTCTGCAATCCTAATGCCCGTGCACCATTCGCAAAAATTTTGGCAGTTCAAGTTTTGTAATCGCGATTGAAGCAGCGATTAGTTTATCAAATTCCGCCTTCTCCCGCGCGGCATCAATCACACGCTGCGCCGCATGCACTTTAAGTTCGCGCAACCTCAAACGCAATTCGCCGCGCTGGGCTTGATAGGCCGCAAACTTGGCTTGATCGGCCTGGGTTTGTGCCGCCTCTTCCGCCGCCAGCTTTTCCTGCTCCTGCTTCACCCGGTCAAGCTCGGCCATATCTTTGGCAATCAAGGCATAACCAAGCTTGGCCGAAATGGCGGCCGTATCACTATGCAATGCTAAATCACCAGCAGGTCCCTCAAACACAAACCGTATGGCCGGCAAATCTGCGCGCGATTTGGCCGAAACTTGAACTTCGGTTTTGATCTGAGCTGTGGCCAATTCAAAACTTGGGGTAATGGTTGCTGCACTAAAACCCGTTGCTGTGTCAATTGGTGCTGCATTGAAAACACCGCCCGCAATCTCAAATGTTTTCTTTTGGGCATCAACCACAAAACCGGGGCCATGCAAAAGATCATCAAACGCGCGTTGCAACGCATTCGCATCCTTAACATCATCCAGCTTTTGATAAAATGGATCAGGTGAAATCGCATTAATTCGTGCATTGGAAAGTTCATAATTGCCTTTGCCCGTAAAGTTTGAAAGTGCCGCAAGCGGGTTGCGCCCCTGCCCCGCAAATGTGCCGTCCAGCGCCAAATTACCTTCCGCCAATGCTGCGCCATTGCTGGGCTTCATAATTTGCGCCAGCGGCAATGCGCCCTGAACCGAACCCGAAACGGCATAGCTCTCGCTGCCCTGCCGCACAGTCATATCAAGCTTGAAAGGCGCTTGATCCTTTTCCTGTGCTGCGATGCTTAAGCTGCGGCTATGCGGTTCAAAGCTAATCCCAGCCACCGCATCATGCAGCGTGGTTCCAATATGCGTGTCCATTGCGGTTGGGCGCAGCCAAAATTCCCCCCGCCAGCCTTCTGGTGAGGCCGTAAAAAAACTATCGTCAAGCTTGGCCGCCGTATTATGCCATGGCATGAACACGCCCGCGATAAGGGTTGGCATATCCAAACTATCCAGGGCAAAATTACCGTTGATCACCCCGTCGGTCGCAACGCTGCCCTCACCTGAAACATTCTGACCACCCATTTTCCCCGCCAATAATTTCAAGGCCAATTTCTGTTCCGCCACAGCCATTGTGGCCTGCACATTCAGCGGCCCGTCAAACAACTTCGTATGGCCGAGGCCCAGGGCGTTGCCCAAAGCCAAGCCATCATCAGCCGTCAAAGTCAGCTTGCCATCGACATCCGGCAATTTCTCCCCCGGCCGATAGAGTCCATC
>JAYVXY010000073.1:0-2180 GCA_043784785.1 Aestuariivirga sp.
CTATGACTGGGGATATCATACCGTTGCCCAGCTGGAATGCGAAAATCGCGAGTTCTATTGGCCGCGAGGCAAAGTCTTGGGCGGATCCAGTTCAATCAACGGCATGGTCTATATGCGCGGTGACCCCAGTGACTTTGATCGCTGGGCGCAGATGGGAAACCAAGGTTGGTCCTATGCCAATGTTCTCCCCTATTTCAAACGCGCTGAAGGCTATGAGGGTGGCGAGGATGCGGTCCATGGCGGCTCAGGGCCGCTAAAGACCAGCAAGGTCAAAGGCTTTCATCCGCTATCCAAAGCCTGGATCGACGCCGGTGTAGCAGCGGGCTACCCCTACAATGATGATTTCAACAGTGCAGAGCAGGAAGGCTTCGGCCCCCTCTACAGCACAATATTCAAGGGCAAGCGCGCCAGCAGCGCCTGGTCCTATCTGCGGCCTGTTCGCAATCGTCCCAATCTCAAGGTCATCGTCAATGCCCAGGCAACGCGGGTGATCCTTGAAAAGGGCCGTGCCGTCGGTGTGGAGTTCCTTAAAGATGGTCAACGCGAAGTCTTGCGGGCAGAACGCGAAGTGCTTCTTTCTGGCGGAGCAATCAATTCTCCGCACCTGTTGCAGCTCTCGGGGATTGGCAACGCGGACCATCTCCACTCTGCTGGAATTGATGTCCGCCATGATTTGAAAGGCGTTGGCGAGAATTTGCAGGACCATCTTGCAGTTGCTGTGCGCCAGCGGACGTCTGGTCCCTACTCGACCCTTGGTCAGTTGCATCCCTTCCGCACCGCCTTAGGGATGGCGCAATATGCGTTGTTCCGTTCTGGCCCGGGATCACATTCCGGATTTCAGGCGATCGCCTGTCTCAAAACCCGGCATGATGTGATTGCCCCCGATATCCAGATCCATTTCATGACCCTTCTCTATACCGATCATGGCCGGGAGATCATCCAGGAGCACGGTTTTCAGCCGCTCGTAAACATTCAGCGCCCCGAAAGCACAGGCCATGTTCGCGCGACAAGTGCTGATCCATTTGCACATCCGGAAATTGACCCACGGTATCTGGCAGAGCATTCGGATCTCGTCACGCTCCGCGACGGCATCAAGATCATCCGTGATGTAATTGCGCAGCACCCCCTCGACAAGTTCCGTGGTTCTGAACATACGCCAGGAGCGGGGGTGAAAACCGATGCAGAGATTGACAATTTTATTCGTGCGGCATGCACGACTCAATACCACCCGACAAGCACCTGCAAAATGGGCAAGGATGAGATGGCCGTTGTCGACGACAAATTGAAAGTGCACGGCATAGAGGCCTTGCGCGTTGTCGATGCCTCCATCATGCCCAAAATTGTCAGTGCCAACACCAATGCCGCGACGATCATGATTGCCGAAAAGGCAGCAGATTGCATACTGTCCAGCTCGCCTTCATGCTTCGCAGAGCATTGGTCGCATTGATGTTTCGTGATCCTGTTCAGGCCAGTGAAATCGATATGAGCCTTGATGACTGAAGAAATCCAGCGACCCGCCAAATCGCGGCTGATTGATGTGGCAAACGCTGCAGGCGTATCAATTGCCACGGCCTCGCGCGCGTTGAGTAAGCCCCATATGGTCAAGCCAGAACTGCGCCAGCAGGTCGAACGCGCCATCAAAAATCTTAGTTATCGCCCCGACAGGCTAGCCCGCGCCTTGAGTCTTGGTCACAACACCACCATCGGAGCAATTGTCCCCACCCTCGGGATTGCGGTGTTTGCAAATGGCGTCGAGTGCCTGCAAAGCAAACTTGATGAGCTGGGCTACACGCTCCTCCTGGGCAATTCGCAATATGACATGCGAAAGGAATTGAATCAGATTAGGGCTTTTGCCGAAAATTCAGTTTCCGGACTCATTCTGGTGGCAGGTGACATGAGTGACGAAGCAATAGACCTGATCCGTTCAATGGATGTGCCAGTCGTGTGCACTTATATGCATCAATCGCTCTATGGCTTTCCCGCTGTGGGGATTGATAATCACAAGGCGGCGAAACGCCTTACGGAGCACTTGATTTCACTGGGCCACAAGCGCTTCGGCATCATTTCCAACACCGCAAGACCCAATGCCCGTTCGTCGGCTCGCCAAAAGGGCGCGATCGATGCCATCAAGAATGCATATGGCAACCAATACAAGCCGGTGCTGTTGGCAGTTGACGAAC